>CAXREU010000126.1:0-9602 GCA_964229715.1 Halobacterium sp. | reverse complement strand
CGGGCACGACGCCGTCCAGCTCGAACGTACAGCCGTGTTCGGCGGCCGCTGCAGCGAAAAACGACTCGTCGCCGCCCGTCTCGAACGCGAGTTCCAGCACCGTGTCCGCCAGCAGCAGCTGGCGCTGCTGGACGACCGTGACGGTGCGACCGACCCGCCAACCGAGGTCCGCGGGCCGCGCGCGCTCGCGGTCAGAAAGCTGGCCGTCGACGCCGACGCCGAGCACGCCGTACGTCGTCTCGCCGTCGGCGACGGGGACCGCAGCGGCCCCACTGAACCCGGCTTCGTCGGCGGATGCACGCCAATCCGCGAACGCCTCGTCGTCGTGGGCGTCGTCCGTGACACGCACCTCTCCGGAAGCCAGTGCGTCCCCGATAGCGCCGCTATCAGTGGTTACGTCGACGGTCGCATCCGCGCCCGCGTGTGTCTCGGCACGCAGCGTCCCGCCGCTGTACCGCGCAATCCACGCAAACTCGTAGGCATCACCGTCGACGAGCGTGTCACACGTCTGCCGTTCGACGCCGTCCCGTGTGGACGCCTCGGCGAGCGCGTCCCCGACAGCGCGCACGCGGTCGAAGGCGGCGTCGAAGCGTGGGTCGGGCTCGACAGCGGCTTCATCGGTCTGGTGCGTAGGCGCGAGGCCGGTGTCGGCAAACGCCGCAACGACGTCGGTCCGGTCAGCGTCGTCGACGAACGGGTCGAGGCTGGCGAGGCGCTCCCAGCCACCGACGGCCGCCACCGCACGCGGGTAGACGCCCGTATCGAGGAGTTGGCGGGCGAAGAACCGACGGAGCGTCCGCGTAGAGACGTCCCGGAGCGCCGTGTCGCCGGTACGGTCGGCCGCTCGGTCACCAATTTCGGCGACGAGCATCTGGACGCGCCGCGGTGACACCGAGACCACGCGTTCCTCGGCGTCGACACCGACCGTGCGGGCGTACTGTCGGAGGTCGTGTTCGACGTCTGCGGGCAGGTAGGCGTCGCGAACGACCTCGTCGTCCTCGTCGCGCACGCGGAGGAAGTGGTGGATAACGTCCGCGTGGTCGTGTGCCGTCACGTCGTCGGGCCGGACGCGTGCGATTTCAGCGGGTCTGAGCCCGGCTTCGCCGGCGAGACGGACGACGAGCTCCTCGCGGTGGGTTTCCGTGGCTCGGCGGAGCCGCTCGTAGGACGCCTCGGAGAGCGCCGCCGCGACATCCTCGCTCATGTTTCGTGAACCATTACGAACGCGAACAAAGAATCTTTCGAGGGAGGACTGGAAAGAAAACGATAGGTAACTATCGCTGGTAGTCTCGGCGAGACCGTTTCGCTCTATTTCGAGAATGCGAAATGCGACTCAGTCGCGCTCCCCGAGCGCCGATTCGAGTTCGCCCACGACCTCGGGGTTGCGGAGTGCACTGGTGTCGCCGAGGTTGTCGTCGTTGGCGATGTCTTCGAGCAATCGGCGCATCACCTTCCCGGAGCGCGTCTTCGGAAGTTCGGGCGTGAACACCACCACGTCCGGGACCGCGATAGGGCCGATAGCGGCGTCGACCGCGTCGGCGATGCGCTCGCGGAGCGCGGCCTCGTCGGTGTCCTCGGCGGCGCTGACGTACGCGTAGACGGCCTGCCCTTTGAGGTCGTGCGGACCGCTGACGACGGCGGCTTCGGCGACGCCCTCGACGTCGGCGATGGCGGACTCGATTTCCATCGTCCCGAAGCGGTGGCCGGAGACGTTGATAACGTCGTCCACCCGCCCGAGCAGCGTAATGTAGCCGTCCTCGTCGACGGTCGCGCCGTCCTCCGTGAAGTACGCCCAGTCGAACTCGGAGAGGTCCGGGAAGACGGGCGCGTGGTCGGTGAACCAGCCGTCGTGCTCGACCATCGACAGCGGCATCCCCGGCCACGGGCTCGTGACGACGAGGTAGCCGGTCTCACCCGGTTCGACGGGGGTCCCGTCGCCGTCGACGACCTTCGCGTCGATACCCGGGAGCGGGAGGCCCGCCGACCCTGGCTTCATGTCGTCGACGCCCGGGAGCGTGGAGACCATCATGCCGCCGGTCTCGGTCTGCCACCACGTATCTACCACCGGACACTCGCCGTTTCCAATGTGCTCGTGGTACCACTTCCACGCGCGCGGATTGATGGGCTCCCCGACCGTCCCCAGCAGCCGCAGGCTGGAAAGATCGTGGCTGTCCGGGTGTTGTTCGCCCCACTTCATGAACGCGCGAATCGCCGTCGGCGCGGTGTAGAAGACGTCGACCGCGTTGCGCTCGATGAGCTCCCAGACGCGGTCCTTCTCTGGGTGGTCGGGTGTCCCCTCGTAGAGCATCGTCGTCGCCCCGAGAGCGAGCGGCCCGTAGACCGTGTAGGAGTGCCCAGTAATCCAGCCGATGTCCGCCGAACACCAGTGCGTATCTTCGGGTTGGATGTCCAAGACGGCGTGGCTCGTCCACGCTGCGTGCGCGAGGTAGCCACCGGTCGTATGGCGAACGCCGGTAGGTTCGCCCGTCGTCCCGGACGTGTAGATGAGGAACAACTGGTCGGTCGCATCGCGAGGTACGGGGTCGACGGTCTCGCCGCGGTGCTCGGTGACAAGGTCGCCGTAGTCGTACTCGTCGGCGGCCAGCGGCGTATCATCCCCTAACCGGTCGACAACGACGGTCGCCTCGATGCCGTCGTCGAGCGCGATGGCGGCGTTGTCGGCCTTGTTCTTCTGGTGGACCGGTGCGCCACGCCGGTAGTAGCCGTCGCAGGTCACCAGATACTCCGAGTCGGCGTCGTCCATGCGCATCGCAAGGGCGTCCGCGGAGAAGCCCGCGAAGACGACGGAGTGTGGCGCGCCGATGCGCGCGCACGCCAACATCGCAACCGGGAGCTCCGGGACAACGGGCATGTACAGCGTGACCACGTCCTCCTCTTCGACGCCCAACTCGCGGAGCGCGGCCGCGAACTCGTTGACCTCCCGGTAGAGGTCGAGATACGAGTACGATCGGGACTCGCCGAGCCGGCCCTCCCACGTCAACGCGACCTGGTTCTTCCGGTCGTCGAGGTGGCGGTCGACGCAGTTGTAGCTCGCGTTCAGCGTCCCGCCGTCGAACCACCGGAACGGCGGGCCGTCGCCGCCGAGGACGGCGTCGTAGTCCTCGCTCCAATCGAGGAGGTCGGCAGCGCGCTCCCAGCACTCCGGCCAGTTCTGCTCGAACTGCTCGCGGACGTCGCAATCGGTGACGTTCGCCTGCTCGACGAACGACGCCGGCGGCTCGACCGGCTCACCGGCGACCCCGCTGTGCCACGACTCGTCGCCCGGCATCGGTTCGAACCTACGGCCTAGCGCGAATAAACGTTCGCCCTCCAGCAAGCCCACGGAAAGCGGCCTACACACTTACTACGCCCGCGATACGAAGGCGCGTATGAGCGTCGTCGCGGAAGTCACGGTGCCAGCAAACTCCGTCGCGATGGCCGAGACCCTCGCAGCCGCCCCCGAGACCGTGGTCGAAATCGAGCGCGTCGTCGCACACCCGGACGGCCGGCTCACGCCGTACTTCTGGGTGCACGGCGACCTCGACGCCTTCGAGTCGGCAGTCACGGACGACCCGACCATCGACGAGGCGACGCGCTTAGACACCCACGAGTCGGAAGCACTCTACCGCGCGGAGTGGCCGGGCGGCGTCGAGTCAGTGGCGACGGCGGTCGTCGAGACCGGCGGTACGCTCGTCTCCGCGACCGGCCAGCGCGGCGGCTGGGAGTTCCGCATCCGATTCGAGAACCCCGACCAGCTCCCGGCGTTCTCGACGTACTGTGAGCGCCACGACGTCAGCTACCAGGTCCAACGCGTGTATCGCTCGGACGAGGCGGGCGTGCCCGACCGATTCGGCGTTACTGAGAAACAGCGCGAGGCGCTGGTCGCCGCGTTCGAGGCGGGGTTCTACGAGATGCCGCCAGAGGCGACGATGGAGGACGTCGCCGATGAACTCGACATCAGCCAGCAGGCGCTCTCGAAGCGCCTGCGACGCGGCCACGGAAACCTCGTCAGCGACGTCTTCGACGCGCCGGATTCGGTAGACGGCGAGCGAACCGCCGAACAGTAGTGTGAACGAGGACCACAGCACGAACGTCGGAGGGGCGAGGGTATTTGAAGGAGTTGTATATACTCGGCCATCCCTCATCGACCCGAGTCGACTGCGTATCGGGTAGCGACGATGGAAGAAGACGGCAGTGACACAGGTGGTTCCCCTGACGTTATCGTTGGTTGTACTGACTGTAACAGCACCTACCCCGCACAGCTAGCCGGCGACGGCTACCGGCCCATCGGTACGGACGGCACCTGCGACTGCGGGAACGACGAGTTCGAGCCCATCAACGGAGACTGACGGCTCCCCTCCGCGAATGCGTCATTTTCTCTGAGAAAAATCGAAGCGACAGCGACAGCAGAACAGCCTAGAGGTCGGCGACGTCCTCGATGGCGTCGGTCAGCGCTTCGATGCTCTCGACGGTGTGCTCACCCATGTGCCCGATACGGAACGTCTTCCCGCCGAGCGCCGAACCGTAGCCGTTCGAGAACGCCATGTCGTACTCCTCGGAGACCTCCTCGATGACCGCCGCGATGTCGAGGTCTTGCGTGTTCTCGATGCAACTCACGGTCTGGGACTCGTAGCCTTCCTCGGGGAAGACGTCGAAGTGCTCGTACGCCCACTCGCGGGTGTACTCGGCCATCTCCTCGTGACGGCGGTCCCGCGCGAGGTGGCCCTCCTGGAGCATGTGCTTCATCTGCTTGCGGTACGCCAGCATGATGGGAATCGCGGGCGTGGAGTGCGTCTGGCCCTTGCGGTCGTAGTAGTCCAGCGAGCGCTGGAAGCCGCCGTACCACGACGCCGAGTCCGACGCGACTTCACGCTCGTAAGCGTCCTCGCTGACGACACAAACCGCCAGTCCGGGCGGCATCTCGAACGCCTTCTGGACGGACGTGAAGATGACGTCGATGTCGTGCTCGTCGATGTCGACGAAGTCACCGCCCAGCGCGGAGACGGCGTCGACGACGAACAGCGTGTCGGGATAGTCAGCGACGACGTCGCCGATTTCCTCGATGGGGTTGCGGACGCCCGTCGAACTCTCGTTCATCACGCATGTCACGACATCGTAGTCAGTGTCGCGCGTTTCGAGTGCATCGCGAACGTCGCCGGGTTTGACCGCCTCTCCCCAGTCGTACTCGAGTGTGTCGACGTTCTTCCCGAGGCGCTCAGCGACGTTTGCCTGCCGCTCGCTGAAACTCCCGCAGGTCGTCACGAGCACGTCCTCGTCGACGAGGTTGAGCATCGCACTCTCCATGAACTCGGTCCCCGACGCGGTGAGGATGATGACGTCGTTGTCCGTGTCGAGGAACGTCTTCGTGTCCTCGACGATGGTCGTGTAGAGGTCCGTCATCTGGTCCATGCGGTGGCCGAACATCGGCTCGCACATCGCGTCCAATACCTCGTCGCGGACTTCGGTCGGCCCCGGGATGTACAGCGTCTTGTCGGCGTAGTCGCCGGTGTACTCGCGTTTTTCGGTCATAGGAGCGCCTGAATAGCGACTCCTTCACAGCAACGCGGGATGTGTGTTTTGATACAGTCGGAACTGGCCGGCTGTGGCGCCTCGGCGGCGCCGTAGTCCGGCGTTTCCCAGAAAACTGGAACCGTACCCTGCTTTTCCAGGGAAAGCCGATGTACTCGAAGGTGACGGAGACGCACGGCGCCGTCCGAACCCCGTCGCGAGCATCCCACCATGCCACCGAACACTACGCAGGCGGCCGACACCCCAGCGGGAAGCATTGGCACCGAGCATCCCCCGCAGTCCGACGACCGGTTTCCGGTCCCACCCCTGGAGTTCCGCGACGACGAGGACCGACGCATCTCGATTCGTACCGCCGACGCGGGCGACTTCGACGCGCTGGCGGCGGTGTACGACGACTTCGGCGCCGAGAGCCGCGCACAGCGGATTCCGCCGGTCGACGAGCGCCGACGCCGTGACTGGCTGGAGACGCTGCTCGCGGACGGCTGGGATGTCGCCGCGTACCATGAGGGCGCACCGGTCGGCCACGCGTCGCTCGTCCCAATCGACGAGACGACCGCAGAGCTCGCCATCTTCGTCGCCCCCGGCTACCAGCTCGCCGGCATCGGCTCCCGGCTCCTCCGAACGCTGCTGGGGTGCGGGAGCACGCATGGCGTCGAAGGCGTCTGGCTGACCGTCGACCGGACGAATCGCGTCGCGCTCAATCTCTACCGGTCTGTCGGATTCAGCGCCGTCCGCGGCGGCGCCGAACGCGAGATGGAACTCAACCTCTAAGCGGAGAGCTCGCGGACGACCAGCGAGATGCCGATGCCGGTCCCGAGCAGGACGACGAGGTTGAACACGGCGCGGAACGACGCGCGGAAGTCGGGGCCAATCCACTGGCCGATGGCGGCGTTCGCGCTCGTGTAGAACTGGAAGAGTGCGACGACCGCGAGCACGCCCAACACGAGCAGGGTCCCCCGAAGCAGGAGTTCGCGGACGTCACGTCCGTCGTCGGCCGATTCGTCGGTGGGTTCGGAGTCAGGTTCGTCGGTCATGAGCGTGTCCTCCAAGCGATAGCTGCGCCGATGGCGAGCGCGACGACCGCGAGTGCGGGCCCGAACCCGGGGACGCCACCGCCGCTGCTCCCCGGCCCGTCAGTCGTCGGCTGTGGCTGGTCTCTGTCGTCCGTCTGTTCGAAGTCCTCGACCCGGAGGCCGACGTCGTGGACGGTCGTGTTGGCTTCGATGCGTTCCTGTGGGTCGAGGTTCGCCGCACTGCGCGCCGCGTCCACGATGACGCCGTCCCTGCGGAGAACCGCGTCGAGGTAGTAGTTGTAGCCCGCTGGGACGGTGACCGTCGTGTTCGGCGCGACGGTCTCGCCGGGTGCGATGTCCGAGACGGAGATGGTCGTGCGCGCTGCGACGATGTTCGACTCGGCCTGCCGCACGATTAGCTCGACCGTGACGGAACCGGTCGGCTCGGCGCCGCTGTTCGTGAGGTACGTCGAGACGTCGAGGGCCGTCCGGTTCCCGGCCGCGTCGGCGACTGCGTACTGAACCGACGGCAGTCCGGCGGCGAAGTCGTGGAACGTCGCGCGGCCGCCCGCCTGCACGGTGCCGACGCCACGGACGGTCTTCGAGACTGAGCCGACCCGCTGGTCGTCGCTGTACAGCACGGTCTCGATGCGGTAACCGCCTTCGCGGGCAACTGAGATGTTGACTTCGACCGGAACCTCTCTGTCGCCGGAAATCGTGGCGACGTCGACTTCCCGAGTCGTCTCGACGAGCCCGGAGTCGAGATCGACCGCCCGTACGAGAACGCTGACGTTGTCGGACGTCCCGCCGTAGTGTTGGAGGTACGACGTCACTCCCAGCGTTACCGTCCCGCCGGAGACGTCGCTGGTGGCAATCGTCACTTCTTGAATGTTGGCATGGCCGGGACGGACATCCTCGGGTTCGCGGTCCGCGAACACGCCGGGGACGGCGACCATCGTCACTGCTGAGGCGACGAGCAGCACCGCGATTCCGGCGGCCAAGATGCGTTCCCGGCGCATACCTGACAGCTTCACCCAACACCTGTAAGGGCCTTGTGGTGGACGCGACCACAGAACGGTGGCGAGAGCCGTTCACGCGGAGAACCAGCTACTCGATGGCGAACGCGAGAAATCGTGCTACGGCGTCGGGGAGAGCTGTTCGACTTCCTGCACGAGGTCGTCGTAGAGGTCCTCGGCTCGTTCGTCGTCGTAGTCCGTGTGGTACTCCTTGGGAACGCCGCGTTCGGCGAGGTTGACGTGGCGGTCAGGGGTAACGTCGTGCTGTTCGAGGCTCTTCCGCGCGCACTCCAGCGGGCAGCCGTCGATGACGAGCATCGGCCGACCCGACGTCGCGGTGTTCACGAGCGGCGGAACGTCGCCACCGACGCCCGCGATACAAGACATCTCCGCGACGCGCTCGCGGTCGAGCCTGACCGCGAGGTCGTTGGCCATCTGGGCAGCGCTCGAACAGCCGGAGCACGAGTACACTAGCGGCAGGTCGTCGTAGTCGGTCATCACGCCATCGTTCGCAGGTCGATGCCGAAAGCCGTCCCCCGAAATTGTTCGCCTGCGAGCCGGGCAGTGGTTTGCCAAGAGAACACACACCTCGACAAAACTTATTGTACAGGGGCAAAATTGACGAATCGACAGCGGCTCGGAGCGACCGAGCCCACACCGGGTGACACACCGATGACCACCACACTCCACGCACCGGACGCCCGCTCGATTAGCGGACCGTCCGGGTTCTCCGTGGGGTTCGTGGTCGCCGGCTATCGCCCGAACGCGCAGTCCGCGTCCACCCTCGCCGCGTGAAGCGGCACCGAACCCCCGGGGAGGACGCGGCTGCCGTCCATAACTACGGCACGACTGTGTCTTCTCCGTGGGTCGAGTGGTGAGCGCGGGCTGTCGCTCCCGACAGGCCGTGGACGCCGGCCCTCGCCGGCACCGAGTTCGACTCTCGGCGGGAGTCTATGGCAACTGCCAGCCAGCAGGTCCGCCTCGTCGCGGACCTCACCATGCACGTACCGCGCGACACCGCCGGCGACCTAGAATGCGGCGCAGCGAGCGTCGTCGACGGTGTCGACATCGTTACCAGCGTCGAAACGGTCGACGTCACCGACCTCCGGCCGCGGCTGAACGACCTCCAAATCGACGCGACCGTCACCGTCACCGTCGAGACGCCCGCAGACGAGGACAGCGAAGTCGCCGCTCGGGCGGCGTTAGCCGATGGCTTCGGCGTCGACGCCGTCGAACGCGTCCGCATCGACCACGCCCAGGGCGGTGCGGAAACGCCGGTCCTCGAGCACGGCTAAGCCAGAATCAGCGGTAGTGAGGGTCGCTGTCCCGACCCGGTGCGCCCGGGTCGTCGGGGAGCGCGTCGCCGCGTTCGTCCGGGAGGACGCCGGGGTCCGCGCTCCCGACGGCGCCCGGGTCTGTTTCCGTGAGCGAGTCGTGGAGGTCCGGAATGTCTTCGAGACTCGGCCCAGCCTCCGGGTCCGGCCGAAGCACGGGCTGTGGCCGAACGCTCTCCTTGCGGTTTCCATCGTCAGTTGCGTCGTCGGCAGCCTCGGCGTCGTCAAGTTTGGCTTCGATGCGGGCGACCGAGCGCTCGAACCCGACTGACTCGTAGTGGTCCAACGCAGCTTCGAGGTGGGCGAGGCGGTCGCTGTCGTCGTCCGCGACGATGGCGCGGCGCTCGTGGCGCTGACCGGAGAGGTGGTCGCGCATCTCCGCAAGCCGGTCGTCGGGCACACCCTGCTCGCGGAGGTCCGCGAGCGCGTCGTCGAGAACGGCAACGGCGCGCTCGTGCTCGCCGGTCGTCGACAGCATGTTCGACTGGACGACAGCGTGGCTGTACGTCGGTTCCCACGGGTCGAGGAACGAGTGCGATTCGGCGACCTCGCGGGCGGTTTCGAAGCGCGCGAGCGCGAGCGCGTGGTTGCGCTTGCTGCGGTGTCGGTGCGCTGCTGCGCGAGCGCGCTCGTAGTCGGCGTGGCCCGCGACCCACGCCAAGTCGATGGTGCGGGCTGCTGCAGCGGCGCCCTCGTGGAGAAGTTCGTCC
>CAXREU010000125.1:0-7459 GCA_964229715.1 Halobacterium sp. | reverse complement strand
GACGTCCGCGTCGCGGCCCCCGGTATCGGTCTCGCCAGCGACGTCGACCGCGAGCGCTTCCGCGGCCTCGCGTACACGCACCGCGCCGGCGAGCACATCGCGACGACCGACGGCGGCATCGATGCCGCCGTCGACGCGCTCCGGGAGGCCGACATCCCCCGCGAGGGCTCCGTCGCGGTCCGCGCGCGCAACGTGCGCAATACGACCGACATCGACACCCAGCAGGCCGAGCGCGACCTCGGCGGCGTGCTCGTCGACGCCGGCTTCGACGTGGACCTGGACGACCCCGACCACGAGCTCCGGGCACTCTTCGCTGACGACTCCTGCGTCCTCGCGTGGCTCGCTGCCGAGTCCGTCCGCGACTTCGGCGAGCGCAAGCCCACCGACCGCCCGTTCTTCCAGCCGGGCAGCATGGACCCGCTGCTGGCGCGCGCGCTCTGCAACCTCGCGCAGGTCCAGTCCGGCGATGTCGTCGTCGACCCGATGTGTGGCACCGGCGGCGTCCTCATCGAGGCCGGGCTGCTCGGCGCGCGCCCGGTCGGCACCGACGCCCAGCAGAAGATGGTCGCGGGCGCTCGCGAGAACCTCGCGGCGTACGTCCCCGACTTCGACGTCGCGCGCGCCGACGCCACCCGGCTCCCGCTCCGCGACGACGCGGCGGACGCGGTCGTCTTCGACGCGCCGTACGGCCGGCAGTCGAAAGTCGAGACGCACGACCTCGCGGACCTCGTCGCCGGCGCGCTCGCGGAGGCCCGCCGCGTCACCGACCGCTGCGTGCTCGTCGCCGACCGCGACTGGCGCGAGGAGGCCACGGCCGCGGGCTGGACGGTCGCCGAGCGCTTCGAGCGCCGCGTCCACCGCTCGCTGACGCGCTACGTCCTCGTCCTCGGCTGACACGAACGACGTGACAACGGAACCGAACAATCGGGGGCGGTAGATAGGCCCCGTACCTCGCTATTTCAACACTCTCAAGCTCTGGTGGTTCCTAGCACGACAACGAGTGCCGGATAACTTTTTTGGCCACGTATTGGAAACCCTAGGGTATCAACGCCGAAACTGCCGCGCGTCTCTGTGCCGTCGCCGCCGTCGTCTGCCTGTTGGTGGGTGCCAGCGTCCAACCGGTCGCCGTGGGCGACGAGCCGACAGCGACGCCAGACGACTCCGCGTCCGTCGACGACCCCGACAGCGACCAGTCCGACGACTCGCCGCTCGCACTCAGCATCAGCCCGAAGCGCGCGCTCGTCTCGCTGGCGTTCCTCGGCGCCATCGCTGCACGGAGCCGCCGAGAGCCAGCAGGCTAACTCTCGACTCCGCACTCCGACCCCGTCCGAACACTGGAACCGTCGGCTGACACTGCCTGTGAGTTCGGATTCGAAGCGGAAACTGCAATCAACCCTCGCCGCGTACGGTGACGTATGTCGGAGCGTGCCGCGGACCCGTTGTCCGACCGCCTCGACGCCGCCGCCGACCTCGGCGTCGCCGCACTCGTGATTGGTACGGTCCTCGGGCTGGTCGCGTTCCTCACCAACCCCGTCCCGGACCCGTCGTTCCCGTGGGCGACGCTGCCCGCGTCGCTGCGCCTCCCAGTCACGCAACCACGCATCGAGCACTGGCCCGTCACGTACACGCTCGCCGTCTGGACGTGGGTGGCCGCGCTCCCGTTCGCGTTGCTCGCGGTGTACCGCCGCGACGCCGCCCGGACGCCACTCGGGCCGAACGCGTGGCTGGTCGGCCTCCCCGCCTGCCTGATGGTGGCGCTCACCACGTACTGCCGGTTCTTCTGGCCGAAGCTCCACCCTCCGACGTGGAACGCCCCGTCGTACACCCTCGTCTGCTGGGGGTACTGTTCGTCGTACGTTCCCGCGTGGAGCAACCTCGCGTACGCCGTCGCCGTGCTCGGCGTCGCGGCGTTCCTGGTCACGCGCTCGGACGGACGGAGCGGCTCCCGCCTCGCAGCCGCGTTCGGCGTCCTCGCGCTCCCGCTGGGCTTGCCAGCGCTCGTCTACGCGCGTCGCGCCTACCGGTAGCTGTCGGCGACGACCGCGACCGCGAACGACGCCGCGAGCACGACCAACACGCTCGTCGTGTGCTCGTGGACGGGCACCAGCCCCAGGAGACTAATCGTCGCGACCGAGAGCAGGTAGCCGGTGAAGCAGACGAACCAGACGCTCCCGTACGCGACGGGGAGGTCGTCGGCGGCCGCCGCCCACCCGACGACGAACCCCGGCCCGAGCACGACGAGGGGCTGCCACCACGGCGTTTCCGGGCCGACGACTGCGTCCACAGCGAGCGACAGCGGCAGCGCCACCAACAGGACGGCACCGACGACGATTCCGACGCGCTCGAACTGGTCGGCGAGAGACACACCGACTCTCCGTGGCCGCGCGTAGAAAAGCTACTCCTTCGGAGTGCCCGCGGCCACGGCGCGCTCGCCTCCAGAAGCGACACAGAGTACTTACCGGCTCGCTTCGAAGAGCCATTCATGCAGGACGGGGACGACTTGGGCATCGGGCTGGGCTCGGACCTGAACAACCCCTCGTCCGAGGCGACGGACGCGTTCTGGATGCTCTTTCCGGTCGTCGTCTTCTTTGGCCTGTTCGTCGCACTGTTCGTGGTCTTCTAACGTGCGGTTCGCCGACTCGAAACGGCGCCTAGTTACGTCTCCCGGCCCAACTCGGCGAGCAGCCGCCCGACCTGAATCCGGCCGCTGTTCCCCGCGTGCAGGTCGAACTCCACGTCGCCCGCGAGCCGGTGGAGCTGTGCGAGCTCCTCGCCGTCGTAGCGTGACCGCCCGACGCGCAGAATCTCCTCGAGCACTTCCTCGCCGCTGAGGCCGTCGTCGACGAGCAGGTCGTCGAGCGTCGAGCGCGCGTCCGTGAACTCGCCGGCCTCCGCGTCGTCCAGCATCGACGTTATCTGGTCGTCGGCGCCGACGTCCTGGAGCGTCTCGTAGGCCGTGTTCATCGTAATCTCGCCCGCCTGCTCGGCGGTCGTCTGCGCGCCCAGGATTGCCTTCCGGAGGTCCCCGTCGGCGTACCCCGCGACGAATTCGATGCCGTCCTCGTCGTATTCGACGTCTTCGGCGTCGACGACGTCGCGGAGCACGTCGATAATCTCGTCGGGCGTCGGCGCGCGCACGGACACCGGGAAGCACCGCGAGCGAATCGGCGGGATGAGCTTCGACGGCTGGCGGGTCGCGATGATGAACTGGGTGGCCTCGTGGTGGCGCTCCATCACGCGCCGCAGCGCCTGCTGGAAGTCCTCCCGAATCGCTTCCGCGTTGTCCAGCAGAATCGTGTTGTACTCCCCGGAGACCGGCGGGTAGCTCGCGGACTCCTTGAGCACGTGGTTGATGAGGTCCGCCTTCGAGGAGTTCCGCCGGCGCTTCGAGGAGATGAACTGCGAGAACCGCGGGTCCTCGCTGACCTCCTTTTTCGTCATCCCGAAGAAGTCCTGCACGTTCAGCTCCACGAGGTCGTTGTCGGGGTCCTCGTGGGCGTGCTCGGCGAGCGCGCGCACCGCTGCCGTCTTCCCCGCGCCTTCCGGGCCGTAGACGACGAGATTCACGGGCTCGTCGGTGGCGTCCCGCAGGCGGTCCCGCAGGTCCTTCTGGGGGAGGTCGGCCAGCGACGGCGCGTGCGCGTCTATCCACAGCGGCTCGTCCATTGCGTACAGGTAGCCGCTACGGGGCAAAGAAAGAGTCGGTCCGGGGGTCGGCTTACGTTTCGGTGGTCGCTTCGCCGGTCGTCGTTTACTCGTCGCCTGCTTCGTCGTCGGTGACGAGCGTGACGTTGCCGTCGTCGACGACCGCGTCGCCGTCAGTCACGTACGGGCCGTCGTCCTCACCGTCGGACGCGACGAAATCGTACGTGGTGTCGTCGGTCGTTTCCATGTGCGGCATCGCAACGAGCGTCTCACCGTCGGCGAGTTCGCGGTCGTCGAAGTCCGCGCCCTCGACGTTCTCGAACAACGCCACGGTCACGTCCTCGTGGTAGCCCGCGTCCAAGTACTCCGAGACGCCGACGACGCTACCGACCGCGTCGCCCTCGAGGAGGCTGCTGTCGTGGATTGCGACGTAGCCGCCATCGGGGACGAACAGCCCGTCGACGGAGACGGTACTGCCGTCAGTCTCCTGGTCGTCGAAGGCCACGTTCGCGTCGTCCGTGACGGTGATTGTGGTGAACTCGCTCGAACTGTACGTCGTCACACCGTGGATGTACTCGTCCTCGGGGACACCCGTGGTGTCAACCTCGAAGGAGACGTCCGCCGTCTCGCCCGCGCCAACGGTGACGTTCTCGTGGACGACGACGTCGAGGTCGCCGCCTTCGAGGCGGAACGCGACGTCCTCGGTCCGGTTCTCGTCGCCGGTGTTCTCAACGGTGGCGTTCACCGCCACGGTGGCGTTCGTCGCCGCGTACGCCGGCGCGTCGAGGCTGTCGACGACGACGCCGCGGTCGGGTTCTTCGGCCGCACCGAACGTCACGCTCGCGTCGTCCACGACGGGCTCGCCGTCAGTCATGTACGGGCCGTCCTGACTGCCGTTCGTCGCGACGAACGCGAACGTGTCGTTGTCGCCGGTCTCCTCGTGCGGCATCGCGACGAACGTCTCCGTGCCGTTCGGCGCGCTGTTGTGCGAGAAGTCGGCGCCGACGACGCCGTCGTACAGCGTCACGCTGACGTTCTCGTGCGTCCCGGGCTCGAGGTACTCGGAGACGCCGACGACGCTGCCGACGGCGTCACCTTCGAGCAGGGCGCTATCGTGAATCGCGACGTAGCCACCGTCGGGGACGGTGACGCTCTGGACTGTCACTGCGTCGCCGCTGGCGTCCTGGTCGTCGAACGTGACGCTGGCGTTCGTCTGCATCTCGTCCTGCAAGGCGTCCGCGACGACGCCGTCGACGCTCTCGGCGGATGACTGTGTTGTCGGTGCGTGGACAGCGGTCGCGGCGCCGCCCCAGAGGAGGAGCGCGCCGACGACGGCGAGTACTGCGACTGTATCTCTGTGCATTTTCGGTGGTACCCATCGCACGCAGACGGCAGAAATATACATAAACAGGAAGGATAGTTAGCGTTGATTTAGCTAGATATAGAGCTGCTACCTCTCGAAAAGGAAATAATACTACAGGAAAGTTATCGTTACTTGTGAACAGGCCAGTCGTACTCGATACAACGCCGGCTTACCGGGCGGCCCGACGGAGCGTTCGCCGGCCTGCCCGGGTATCGGTGGGGTTTTGCGCGCAGCCCGCCCACGTTCGAGCATGACTCTGCAGGCCACCTTCCTCGGGACGAGTGGCGCCGTCCCCACGACCGAACGCAACCCCAGTTCGGTGTTCGTCCGTCGCGAGGGCGACGCGTTCCTCTTCGACGCCGGCGAGGCGACTCAACGCCAAATGATGCAGTACGGCACCGGCTTCGACGTCTCCGACGTGTTCGTCACACACGCCCACGGCGACCACGTCTTCGGGCTCCCGGGACTCGTCCAGACGTGGGACTTCAACGACCGCGAGGACCCCCTGACGATTCACATCCCCCGGGGGCTCCGCGACCAGATAGAAGCGCTCGTGTTCGCCGTCGGCGGCGACGTCGGCTTCCCCGTCCGCATCAGCGAAGTGAGCGCGGGCGAAACCGTCCTCGACCGCCCCGAGTACGAGGTCCGCGCGTTCGACACCGCCCACCGCACGACTTCCGTCGGATACGCGCTCGTCGAGGACGACCGCAAGGGCCGCTTCGACCGCGAGAAGGCCGAGGAACTCGGTGTCCCGGTCGGCCCGAAGTTCTCGAAGCTCCACGAGGGCAACGCCGTCGAACTCGACGACGGTACGGTCGTCCGCCCCGAGCAGGTCGTCGGCGACCCCCGGCCCGGCCGCAAGCTCGTCTACACGGGCGACACGCGCCCCCACGACCCCGTCGTCGCCGCCGCGGACGGCGCGGACCTCCTGATTCACGATGCGACGTTCGCCGACGACGCCGCCGAGCGCGCCGCCGAGACCGGTCACTCGACCGCTGGCGAGGCCGCTGGCGTCGCCGAACGCGCCGACGTGCGAGCGCTCGCGCTCACGCACATCTCCTCGCGGTACGCCGGCGACGCCCGCGAACTCCGCGAGGACGCCGAGGCCGCCGACTTCGACGGCGAGGTGTTCGTCGCCCATGACGGCATGACCTACGACGTTCCGTTCCCGGACGCCGACTGACGCTCCCGCACCTCGCGGACGGCGTCCAGCGCCGCCGCGACGAGGTCGGTGTCGTACGTCCAGACGCCACGGAACGCGTCGCGGCCGCGCTGCTCGGCGACGAGCGCGCACTGCTGGCCGGTGCGCCCGCCGTCGAACACCACGAACCAGAACTTCCCCACGTCCGGGTGCGGCGTCTCGTGGACGGTGAGCGACGCCTCGTGCAGCGGTTGCGCCGTCGCGGGCCCGGGCACGAGGTACGCGTGAACGCCGAGGTCCGTCTCCGCCGCGAGCCGCCGGTACTTGGGTAGCTCTCCCTCGAAGGCTGCCCGCGTCTGGAAGCCCGCGTGGAGCGTCCCCCGGCCGGTGCGGTACGCGCGGTCCTCGATTTCCCGCGCGGTCGCGAGCAGCTGCCGGCGGGACAGCGACTCGAAGACGGAGTCGTCGAGTAGTTCGTACAGCGCGTGCGCGGCCGTCGGGTACTCCGCCGGCTCCTCGACGGGCGGCTCGAAGTACGCACGCAAGTCCGAAAGCGAGAGCGCGGCGCGGAACTCGTCGTCCTCCCGCACCGTGGCGAACGGCGCCGAGCCGTCCGGCGGCCCGCTCTCGACGACATCCACGTTCCGGCTCTCGAAGTGCCCCGCGAACTCGTCGGCGCCGGCGCCGTGGACGACGAGGGTCTTCCGGCGGGCGCTGGCCGCGTCCAGCACGTCGACGAGGCTCATCGACGGAGCGGCGTCGACGAGCTGCCGGTTCGCACGTGGCTACGCACTATCGGTGTGCCGTTCGGCTCGCCGCCACTTACCTATTTTGTCGCCGCGAGCGGACAAACTGACACGTTCCGGATGAACGCGTCGTGAAACCGTACTACCCCCGTCCCGCCGTGCACTTATTAGTCGTCACGACCTACTTTCGGCAACGTGAGTACCCGCACGAGCGCCCTCGACGCCCGCGTGTTCGGCGTCGACGTGCAGAGCGGTGACGTGCGCGGGGACGCCCCATCCTACGCGCTCGTCGTCTTCGACGGAGAGACAGTCGAGCGCGACGTCGTCAGCCGGCGGAAGCTGCTGCGTCGCGTGGACAGCGAGGAGCCCGCGATTCTCGCGACCGACAACATGTACGAGCTGGCCGCGGACAAGGACCAGCTCGTGCACTTCCTGCGCGGGCTCCCCGAGGAGACGAAGCTCGTGCAGGTCACCGGGGACGAGCGCCCCGAGCCGCTCTCCCGAGTGGCCAAGCGCCACGGTGTCCCGTACGGGAAGCCCGCGATGGAGGAGGCCGAGGCAGCG
>CAXREU010000124.1:0-7261 GCA_964229715.1 Halobacterium sp. | reverse complement strand
AGGCGGGCCCCCGCCGAATCGTTGAGGCCGACGACCGGCGCACCGACCTCCACGGCCTTGTCCATGACCTTGGTGACCTTCTCGGCGAACACCTCGCCGAGGCTGCCGCCGAAGACCGTGAAGTCGTGGGCGAACACGAAGACGGTGCGGCCGTTCACCTCGCCGTAGCCCGTGACCACGCCGTCCCCGGGGAGCTGTTTCTCCTCCATCCCGAAGTTGTGGCTGCGGTGGGTGCGTAGCTGGTCGAACTCGTTGAACGTGTCGTCGTCGAGGAAGTAGTCGATGCGCTCCCGGGCGGTCATCTTCCCCTTCTCGTGTTGGGACTCGATGCGGTCTTCGCCGCCGCCGAGGAGTGCGCGTTCGGTCTTCTCGCGCAGTTCCTCGATGCGCTCTTCCATCGTCATCTGATTGTGCCATCGTTTCCCCACCGGCGGCAAAAGGATTCCGAGACGACCGCACCCGCGAGCGGCGGCGCTAGCTTACAGGACCGAGCGGGAGCGCCGCAGTCCGAGGAACGACGCGATGGCGACCGCTGCGGTGACCACGAGAAGGACGCGCGTCTGGTCGAAGGTAACGCCGAGCAGCGAGAGCGGGCCGACGGCGACGCCGAGCGCGCCCGCGAGCCCGGAGACGAACGTGAAGATGAGGAACACGGGGATGACGACGCCGACCGCGTACAGCCACGGCGTCGCCAGCGAGCGCGCGAGCGAACCAGCGCCGCGCTGGAGTTCGTCGACGGCGTCCGTGCCGAGCACCCAGCCCGCGAACAGCAGGAAGCCGACCAGGCCGCCGGTCAACAGGAGGTCGACGACCGGCCCGGCGACCACGTTGAAGACCTCGGCATCAAGCGCGCAAACGCTTCCAGTCACGGCGAACACACCGACGAGCCCGCCGACGGCCGCGCGGCGCGAGACGCCGTACTCGTCGACGAGGAACGAGACCGGAATCTCCAGCATCGAAATCGACGACGAGAGCGCGGCCAGCAACACGACGCCGAAGAACACGACACCGACGACTTGCCCGTACGGGAGCGCAGCGAACGCGCCCGCGAGGCTGACGAACAGCGCGCCCGGACCGCCGCCGCCGGCGCCGGCGCCGAGCGCGAACAGGATGGGAAAGACGACGCCGCCCGCGAGCACGCCGACGACCGTGTTGAGCACGGCGATGGCGGTGCCGTCGGTGACCAGCGAGCGGTCCTCGCCGAGGGAGGAAGCGTACGTCAGCATCGTGCCGGCGCCCAGCGAGAGCGTGAACAGGGCCTGTCCGGCGGCCACCGGGAGGATGTCGAAGAAGTTCGCACGCAGGAAGCCGACGTCCGGGGAGAGGAAGAACGCGACGCCCTCCGCGGCGCCGTCGAGGGTGATGCCCCACGCAGTGAGTCCGACAAGTAACACGACGATGGCGGGCATCATCAGTTTCGTCGCTCGCTCGATACCGCGTCGGACGCCGCGGAGCACGACGAGCGCGGTGATACCGAGGAAGAGGAGGTGGAACGCGACGGCGTCGAACCCGTAGCTGATGGCGCCGAAGTGCGCGCCGGGGTCGGCGAAGTACGCGCCCGTGAAGCTCTCCGCGAAGTAGCGCAGAATCCACCCGCCGACGACGCTGTAAAAGGAGAGGAGAACGACGCCGGTGACGACGAAGACGTGCCCGAACGTCGACCAGTACTTCGAGTCGGAGAGGTCAGAGAGCGCACCGACGGGGTTGCGTCGGGAGCGTCGCCCGATGACGAACTCCGCGAGCAGCCCGGGAACACCGACGAGCAAAACGACGCCGAGGTAGACGAGGAGGAACGCCGCGCCGCCGTTCTCGCTGGTCATCCACGGGAACCGCCAGAGGTTCCCGAGTCCCACGGCCGACCCGACGGCCGCGAGGATGAATCCGATGCGCGTCTGCCAGGACTCACGTGTCATTGCCACGGCGTAGCAACCCCCCGCATTTGAGGGTTGCGACTGGCGAACCGTCAAACCGTAGAAATCACCACACAACGACGCTAAAAGACCGTTATAGAACTGTGGGTCCGTGCCAAAATCGCGACGCCGGTGACGGTTCCTAGAGCCCCGGAATCGGCGGCGCGGCGTAGATGTCCGTGACGCCGAGGTAGAGGGTCACGAACACGCCCACGAGCACGTACGTCCGAATCGACCAGAGCCACGCGGTGGCGAACCGCTCGCCGCCGCTGGTCCCCTGCTTGATTTCGTCGACGGCCTGCGGGCCGTACACCCAGCCGACGAAGATGACACCGAGCAGCACCGACAACGGCAACAGTACGCTGTACGCGAGCGTGTCGAACCACGTCAGCCACGCGGTGTTCCACGCGGACAGCGTCCCGAGCACGAACAGGCCGCCGGCGAACGCGAACGCGGTGCCGGGGCGGCTGTAGCCGTAGTTGTCGACGACGTAGGAAGTGACGACCTCCAGCAGGCTAATTGCGGAGGAGAGCGCGGCGATGAGCACGACGACGAAGAACACCGCGCCGAGGGCCTGCCCGGCAGTGCCGAGGTCCGCGAACACTTGCGCGACGGAGACGAACAGCGCACCCGCGCCGCCGCCGGCTGCGGCTTCCGGCACGCCGCCGAACTGGACGAACAGCAGCGGGATGACGACGAGGCCGGCAAGCAGGCCGACCGCGGTGTTCAACACGACGACGAGGCTGCCGTCCGCGGGGAGGCTGTCGTCCTCACCGAGGTAGGACGCGTACGTAATCATCGCGCCCATCCCCAGCGATAGCGAGAAGAACGCCTGGCTCACCGCGAACGGGACGACGCTGCCGAGGTTGTTCGCGAGGTAGCCGAAGTCCGGAGAGAGGTAGTAGCTGTACGCGGGGCCGGAGCCGTCGAGCGTGAACGCGTAGACGGCGAGGCCGACGAGCATGACGACGATGGACGGCACCATCAGCTTCGTCGCCTTCTCGATGCCTTCCTCGACGCCGAACGCGACGATGGCGGCGGTGAGGCCCATGAAGACGGCGTGGAACGCGATTGCCTCCCAGCCCGCGGAGACGGACGCGAAGTAGCCGGCGGCGTCGCCGAAGTACGCGCCGGTCGCGCTCCCGAAGATGTACCGCAGCACCCAGCCGCCGACGACGCTGTAGTAGGAAAGAATCCACAGGCCCGTGAGCAGGCCGAGCGCGCCGACGACCGTCCACGCGGGGTGTTTCAGGCGGTCGAACGCTTCGACGGCGTTGATGTTTGCGCGCCGCCCGACGACGAACTCCCCGAGGATGGCAGGGAGCCCGATGAGCAGGGCGGCGAGGAGGTAGACGAAGACGAACGCCGCGCCGCCGTTCGTCCCGGTCTTGAACGGGAACTGCCAGATGTTGCCGAGGCCGACTGCCGACCCGACGGCCGCGAGGATGAAGCCGAGTCTCGTGGCCCAGGTTTCTCGTTCTGTCATAGTGTACCACGCCGTACCCGCGCCGCCAGTTAAAAAGCGTACGGTTTGCCAGCGTTGGTCACGGTATCGACTCGCGAGCGTCAGGCCTCGTGAGTGGCCGCGCGGTACGTCAGGTCGGCCATCGCGAGGAAGAGGAGCGTCCCCGCGACGAACGCCAGCGAGTGCAGCGGCGGCATCGAGAGGCCTTCAGCCGCGATGACGCTCCCCGGGACGGCCCACTGGCCGACGACGTAGAACCACTGGACGAGCGAGCGCTCTCGGCCCTGCAGGTCGTAGTGGTCGACGGCGAAGCCGACGACGATAGCGAGGATTGACAGTACGCCGAGGTGGGCGTGCGCGCCGACCATCCACGACTGGAGGTTCGGCCCGCCGGGCATGACGAGGTAGGCGTTCTGCATTCCGTACAGCATCTGGACAGCGAGGCCGAGGAACCCCGACGTCTTCAGCACGCGTGTCATAGTCGTCGCATTTCAGGTAAGCCAAATTAACCTTATCATACGTTGTCATCACGTACACAGAACGAGACGAGGCCGTCCGGAAGCAGACCGACCGCGTCGTCGGCCGCCGCTTCCAGGTCGGCGGTGTCATCGCCACGCTCGGCGTGCTCGTACCCGCGCACGCGCTCGTCATCCCGGTCGTCTCGTTGTGCTACTCGTACTACCTGTACCGCGGCTGAGCACGGCGTCGAAACCGCCAGATAGCGACGTTGTCGAATCGCGTCCCAGACCCGACCGCACGAAAGCGGCAGGGGTGAGTGAGAAGGGTTGGCTTTATGCGAACCCACGACAGCCTTCCGAGTGCAAAATGAAGCTCCACGAGTATCAGGCGAAGCAGGTCTTCGCCGAGGCGGGCATCCCGACCCCCGGGTCGACGCTCGCCACGTCCGTCGACGAGGTCGTCGAGGCTGCGAGTGACCTCGGCTACCCCGTCGCGGTGAAGGCCCAGGTACACGTCGGCGGCCGCGGGAAGGCCGGCGGCATCAAACTCGCCGAGAACGAAACCGAAGCCCGCGAGGCCGCCGAGTCCAGTCTCGGCATGGACCTCAAGGGGTACACGGTCGACAAGGTTCTCGTCGAGGAAGCGGTCGACTTCACGAACGAACTGTACGTCGGCGTCACCATGGACCGCGGCGAGGGCAAGCCCGTCGTGATGGTCTCCGAGAAGGGCGGCGTCAACATCGAGGAAGTCGCGGAGGAAGACCCCGAGGCCATCGCCCGGGAGCACGTCGACCCCGCGTTCGGTCTCCATCCCTTCCAGGCGCGGAAGGTCGTCTACGACGCCGGCATCCCCCGCGAGGTCGCGGGCGACGTCGCGTCCATCCTCACGACGCTGTACGACCTCTTCGAGGACCGCGACGGCAGCGACGTGGAAATCAACCCGCTGATGGTCACCAGCGACGACGAAGTCATCGCTGCCGACGCCGTGATGAACATCGACGAGGACGCGCTGTTCCGCCAGCCAGAACTCGCGGAGATGGAAGACGAGGCCGCCGAGGACGAACTCGAAGCCAAGGCCAACGAGTACGGCTTCGACTACGTGCGCCTCGACGGCAACGTCGGCATCATCGGCAACGGCGCCGGGCTCGTGATGACGACGCTGGACCTCGTGGACTACTACGGCGGCAAGCCCGCGAACTTCCTGGACATCGGCGGCGGCGCGAAAGCCGAACGCGTCGCGAACGCCCTCGACATGGTGTTCAGCGACGAGAACGTCGACAGCGTCGTCTTCAACATCTTCGGCGGCATCACGCGCGGCGACGAGGTCGCGAAGGGCATCAACACCGCCCTCGAACAGTTCGACGAGATTCCCAAGCGCGTCGTGGTGCGCTTCGCCGGCACGAACGCCGAAGAGGGCCGCGAAATTCTCAACGACGAGCTGGTGACCGTCGAGGAAACGCTCGAAGGCGCCGTGCAGCGCGCCGTCGAATACGCTGACACGGAGGCAGAACAATGAGCATTCTAGTCGACGACGACACCCGCGTCGTGGTACAGGGCATCACCGGCGGGGAAGGGAAATTCCACGCCGAACAGATGATTGACTACGGCACGAACGTCGTCGCGGGCGCGGTGCCCGGCAAGGGCGGCCAGGAGGTCGCGGGCGTCCCGGTGTACGACACCGTCCACGACGCCGTCGACGAGGAGAACGCCGACGCCTCGGTCATCTTCGTGCCGCCGGCGTTCGCCGCGGACGCCATCTTCGAGGCCCTCGACACGGACCTCGACCTCGCCGTCGCCATCACCGAGGGCATCCCCACGCAGGACATGGCGAAGGTGAACAAGCGCCTGCAGGAGACCGACACGCGCCTGCAGGGGCCGAACTGTCCGGGCATCATCACGCCCGGCGAGGCGAAACTCGGCATCCTCCCCGGGAACATCTTCTCGGAGGGGAAGGTCGGGCTCGTCTCCCGCTCCGGCACGCTGACCTATCAGGTCGTGGACTCGCTCACCCAGCGCGGCATCGGGCAGACCACCGCCATCGGCATCGGCGGCGACCCCATCATCGGGACGGACTTCATCGACGCCCTCGAACTGTTCGAGGCCGACGAGGAGACCGAAGCTATCGTGATGTGCGGCGAAATCGGCGGCGAGGACGAGGAAGAAGCCGCCGAGTACATCGCACAGAACATGGACACGCCGGTCGCCGGCTTCATCGCGGGCCGCACCGCGCCGCCGGGCAAGCGCATGGGCCACGCGGGCGCCATCGTCTCCGGCAGCGGCACTGGCACCGCTGAGTCCAAAATCAACGCGCTCAACGAGGCAGGCGTCCCCGTCGGCGACACCCCCGAGGAAGTCGCGGACGACATCGAAGACCTGCTGTAGTCGGCACGCGCCGCTTTTCTTTCGCAACCGAGCAGCCGGAGCCGCGGCTGTGCGAACAAAAACGTGAGGACGGAGCGCAGGTCGCTGCGCGCTCGGACACCCCTGGCCGAGCCACGCGACCGGCGTGTGAACGCACACCACGCGGGAAGTTAGGTCCAACGGCCGCGGCCAGCAGTTCTGGTTCCTCTAGTGCCGCATCGACCCGTAAACCGTCGTTAATTCGGCTTAACCGTCCCAAACCGGCGGCCACGGTATCCCCAGTTTATACTCTAGCCGATTGACTGGTCGGACACGATGACCACCAGCGCCCCCGATTCGAACCTCCGGGAGTTCTGCCAGGACTGCGACCGAGCGACCCGTCATGCGGTCCGCATCGAACTCCGCGTCGAGAACCCTGCCGTCGACAACCCTGGCTGCTCGCGAGAGCCCTACCGCGTGAGCCGGTGTCTGGTCTGCGACGCCACCGGCGCGCGCCGGATGAGCGACGCCTGACGCCAGCGAAACGCCTACGTGTTGGCGTGCGGACGACTGAGTGAATGGAGACCACCCACCGCGTCCACGTCGGCGACGCTCGCGACCTCCCGCTCGCCGACGATTCCGTGGACCTCGTGGTCACGTCGCCGCCGTACCCGATGATAGAGATGTGGGACGACGTCTTCGCCGCGCTCGACCCCGCCGTCGGCGACGCGCTCGACGCCGGCGACGGCGACCGCGCCCACGACCTGATGCTCGCCGTGCTCGACGACGCGTGGGCGGAACTCGCGCGCGTGCTCGCCCCGGGCGGCATCGCCATCGTCAACGTCGGCGACGCCACGCGAAACCTCGGCCGCTTCCGGGTCTATGACAACCACGCGCGCGTCACCGACGCCTTCCGGTCGCTGGGCTTCGACCCGCTCCCAGGCGTGCTCTGGCGCAAGCCCGCCAACTCCGCCGCGAAGTTCATGGGCAGCGGGATGGTGCCGCCGAACGCGTACGTCACGCTCGAACGCGAGCACGTCCTCGTCTTCCGCAACGGCCAGCGTCGCGAGTTCGAGCCGCGCGCGGAG
>CAXREU010000123.1:0-3557 GCA_964229715.1 Halobacterium sp. | reverse complement strand
CCCAGATTTCCTGCCGACCGCCGGCGGCGTCTGCCATACGCACACTCAGGCCCTACCCGGCCTTAAAGGCCGCGAGACGGCGAGCAGCCGGCCCGACGCACACCTAAAGTTAAGTCCGTGACGGTTGTCACGACGAGTATGCGTCCCTCCACTCCACGACGTGCGCTCGTGTTCGCCCTCGTCGCCGTCCTCGCAGTCTCGTCGTTCGCCGGCGTCGTCGCTGCCGACGAACGCGCCGGCGGCACCATCGTCGTCGAGGAAGGCCAGACGGTCACCGACGGCTTGCAGGCGACCGGCGGGACGGTCGTCGTCCGCGGTACCGTACAGGGCGACCTCCAGGCGTTCGCCGGCACCGTCGACGTCGCCGAATCCGGCACCGTCACCGGTGACCTCGCGGGCGCCGCCGGCTCGATTCGCATCGCCGGCACCGTCGGGGGCAACGGCGACGCCGGCGCCGGCAGCATCGACATCACCGAGACGGGCGTCGTGCGTGGTGCCGTGAAAGCCGGCGCGGGCTCGGTCACGCACGCCGGCACCGTCGACGGCACGGTGCGAGTCGGCGCGGGAAGCGTCGTGCTGGCTCCGACCGCGTCCGTCGGTGGCGACTTCGTCTACGACGGTGAGTTCACGCAGGCCGACGGCGCCACCGTCGGCGGCGAGGTCCGCCACGACCCCGACCTCGGCTCGATGCAGGTCTCCGTCCTCCCGGACATTGCGGGGTGGCTCGTGACGCTGTACTTCCTCGCGCTCACGCTGTTCGTCGGCGCGCTCCTGCTGGTCGTCCTGCCGGGCGTCTCCGCGACCGTCGCCGACGCCACCGCAAACTCGCCGCTGCGCACGCTCGGCGCCGGCTTCCTCACGCTCGTCGGTGCGCCGTTCGTCTTCGTCCTGCTGTTGTTCACCATCGTCGGCATCCCGATAGCCGTCGTCGGGATGTTCCTCTACGCGCTCGCGCTCGTGCTCTCGTACGTCTGGGGCGCGTACGCCGTCGGCGAGTGGCTGCTCGGGCTCGCCGACCGCGAGAGTCGCTGGCTCGCGCTCGTCGCGGGCGTACTCGCTGTCCACGTCGTCAGCTACGCGCCGTTCCTCGGGGGGCTCTTCGAGTTCGTCGTGCTCCTGTTCGGGCTCGGCGGCCTCACCGTCGCGGGCTACCGCCACGTTCGCCGTCGCCGCCGTGGCGACACTGAACCGACAGCCTGACCGTCGCAATCGCGGCGCCTAAGGCCGCCCCCCGGCTACCACCGCTCATGCGCGTGACCGTCGAGGTGGTCGGCGAGGACACCCACGAGTTCGACGTGACCGACGAGACGTACGCCGACCTCCTCGAAGCAGTCGAGCTCAGCCCGCACGAGGTCTCGGTGATGGTCGACGGGACACCGGTTCCCGAGGACCAGCCCGTTGACGCCGAGCACGTGCGCGTGCTGCGGCTCATCCGGGGTGGGTAGCGTGCCGACGACGGGACCGCGCGGTGTCGTGGTCCGTCGGGCGTCAGCCCGCGACCACCTCGGCGTGATGCGCGTGCTCGACGGCGCGAACCTCGAACTCTCCAGCGAGACCGCCCAGCGGCGCATCGACGCCGGCACGGTCGTCGTCGCGGACGACGACAACCGCATCGTCGGCGCGCTCGTCGCCACTCAGAGGGAGGAAGGCGTCCACATCGAGGCCATCGCCGTGCGGCGGCGCCGGCGCGCGGACGGCATCGGCACCGCGCTCGTCGCGCACGCCGCCGACGAGTGGTCGCTGCTGACGGCGGACTTCGACCCGGGCGTGAAGCCGTTCTATGATGCGCTGGGATTCGACTGCGAGCAGCGAGGCCAGCGTTATCGTGGCGTTCTAGACTAGCGGCTCGACGAGGTCGCGGCCCGCCGCGAGGAGGTCCTCGACGCGCTCGGGGCTGTCGCCTTCCGCGTACACTCGCATCTTCGGCTCCGTGCCGGAGGGGCGGACGAGCAGCCACGAGCCATCTTCCAAGAGGATTTTGAACCCGTCCGTGTCGTTGACGCGCTCGACCGGGACGCCGGCGACCTCGTCGGGGAGCCGGTCTTCAAGTTCGTCGAGGACCGCGGCCTTGCGGTCGTCCGGGCAGTCGACGCTCACTTTGTCCTGGTGGATGTCACCGAACTCGGCTTCGATGGCGTCCAGGCGGTCGTCGAGCGAGCGCTCGCCGGCCGCGGCGGCCGCGAGCAGCGCCATCAGGACGCCGTCCTTCTCGCGGACGTGGCCGCGCATCGTGTACCCGCCGGACTCCTCGCCGCCGAAGAGCGCGTCGTGCTTGCCCATCGCGTCGGCGACCCACTTGAAGCCGACCGGCGTCTCCACGACCTCGCAGTCGTGGGCGTCCGCGAGCCGGTCCACGAGGAACGTCGTCGACACCGTCCGCACTGCCGGCCCGGTGTCGGATTCGAGGAGGTAGTCGTACGCGAGCGCGTAGAACCGGTTCCCGTCGAGGACGCCGCGCTCGGGCGTGACGACGGCGACCCGGTCGGCGTCCCCGTCGTTGGCGACGCCGAAGTCCGCGTCGTGCTCGTCGACGGCGAGCGCGAGGCCCTGCAGGTTCGCCTCGTCGGGCTCCGGGGGCGTGCCGCCGAACTCGGGGTCGCGGTCGCAGCGCTCCCGAATCACTTCGGCGCCGGCGGCTTCGAGCAGGGCGTCGGTGACGCCGCGTCCGCTCCCGTGCATCGCGTCGTAGACGACCGTCAGCCCGGAGAGGTCCGCGTCTATCAGGTCGCGGCAGTGCTCGGCGTGCGGCGTCGCGAGGTCGACCTCTCGGACGTCGCCCTGCGCTGCGCCTTCCCCGGGTTCGCGGAGGTTGGCCTCGATGGCCTCCGTGACTTCGGGAAGCGCGGGCGCGCCGTCCTCAGGGATGAACTTCACGCCGTTGTACTCCGGTGGGTTGTGCGAGGCGGTGACGACGAGCGCGCCCGCGAGGTCGCGTTCCACGATGGCGTGGGCGACCAGCGGCGTCGGGCAGTCGCGCTCGGGCAACAGCACATCGAAGCCGTTCGCCGCGAATACGTCCGCGATGTCCTCGGCGAACCCCTCTGACGTCTCGCGGGCGTCGTAGCCGACCGCGACGGTTTCGCCGGTGTGGCCCTCACTGGCGAGATAGTCCGCGGTAGCCTGTGCGACCGAGCGGACGCGCCCGCTCGTGAACACGTCCAGGGTCGCCCGCCAGCCGTCCGTCCCGAAGGAGATGCCGTCCATGTCGCTGGCGTCGCTGCGTCGCGTCAAAATCCCTGCGGTCCCCGCGGTGAGCGCCCGGGGACGCAACCACGTCGAGTTTTATCCGTCCGCCACCGAACGCGGACACATGGAGTTCACACCGCTGGTCGTCGGCGTCACCGGCAGCCAACGCGCCACCAGCTACACGCGCCAGACCGTCGAGCACGCGCTCGACGCCGCCGAGCGCGCGGGCGCCGACACCGACCACGTCGACCTCGGCACCGCCGACCTACCGCTGTACGACCCCGACCGCGACAGCGCGGACGCCGGCGACGCCGAGACGCTGCTCGAACGCGTCCGCGCCGCCGACGCCGTCGTCGTGGGGTCGCCGAACT
>CAXREU010000122.1:0-13007 GCA_964229715.1 Halobacterium sp. | reverse complement strand
CTCACGGCGCTTCGCGCCGTTCGCACGGCCAGCGGGACCCTCGGTCCCGCTCGGCTCGCAAAAAGCTACGCTAAAAACCCCCGCGACTCGCTCTGCTCGTCGCGGTGAACAGCGCGCTACGCGCGCTGATGCTCTCGCTCCGTACAGCCAGCCTGCACCGCTGGACTATTCGATTTCGAGTTCGCCGCTCTCGCCGGCTGCTTCGCCGTCTTCGGGCCACTCGAGTTCGAACTCGACGCTCAGTTCTTTCGCGCCGTCGGCCGGGCCCTCGCGTTCGGCTTTGACCTCGAACGTCGGGCGGCTCGGCGGGTCGAGTGTGACCTCGTCGCCCCCCGCTCTCAGCGTGATTGCGCCGCCGGAATCGAGGTTGTCGGCAATGGTGCGAAGGTAGGTAGCGATTTCCTCGCGACTGCGGTCGCTCTCGGACTCGAAGAGGAGTTCTTCGGGCATACGAGTCGAAGGTACGTCGCCCATCCCGATAAACGAGCGGGCCGTTCGGCTCGCTCGGCATCAATAGATAAAAGAGCGCTCGCCGACTCAACAGGTGTATGGACGTTCCCCTAGAGCTTTCCGCGTATACGCGCGTGCTCCGGCTGGCGAGCACGCCGTCGTGGGAGGAGTTCTCCCAGATTTCGAAAATCGCTGGCGCCGGCATCCTGCTGGTCGGCCTGCTCGGCTTCGTCATCTTCCTGGTGATGGAAGCAGTCACCACGGTGATATAAGATGGGCGTGTACGCCGTCAAGACCACCGCGAGCCAGGAGCAGACGGTCGCCAGCATGATCGCCAACCGCGAAGCCGACGAGATTCACGCGGTGCTGGCGCCGGACGCGCTCACCAGCTACGTGATGGTCGAAGCAGACGACCACAACATCATCGAGCGCGTGATGGAGGAGATTCCCCACGCCCGCAGCCTCGTCCCCGGCGAGTCCGGCATCAGCGAGGTCGAGCACTTCCTCTCCCCGAAGCCCGACGTCGAGGGCATCGCGGAGGGCGACATCGTCGAACTCATCGCCGGCCCGTTCAAGGGCGAGAAGGCCCAGGTCCAGCGCATCGACGAGAGCAAAGACCAGGTCACCGTCGAACTGTACGAGGCGACCGTCCCGATTCCGGTGACGGTGCGCGGCGACCAGATTCGCGTGCTCGACAGCGAGGAGCGCTAAAGCGCTCCTCGAGCAGTTCGAGCGGCGTAGCCGCGAGAATACCCCGAAGAGCGGTAACGTCCGCCGAGCGGAGCGAGGCGGTTCACTGCTCGCGTCGGTGGACGCGAGCAGGTCGTTTTTCACCACGGTTTTGCGAGGAGCGGTCGCCGGAGGCGACCCGACGAAGCAAAAAGTGGGTGTGTGACGGTCCATGGCGACCAGATTCGCGTGCTCGACTCCGAAGAACGCTGACGCGTTCCTCGAACCAACAGTCGCCGGTTCCACAATCTTCGCCGTTCAGCGTCTAGCGGCCCAAATCCTTACGTTCGAGGCCGCCACAATTCCTGTCGGAAGGAAGAGTTACACGCTCCTTCCACCCCGTTTTTCGGCCGCGAACACGCCGACGGCGGCCGGCTGTTGTTCGTATCTTCGTGAAAATATTAGCGAACGGCAACAGTACTCATCACCTAGTGACGAGTCGTGTTACCTATGCCCAAGCACCTGTTCGCGGCGTGCCCGGCCTGTGGTTGGGACCCGAGGTGCGCGTACCTGCGCGATAGTAGAGAACTCTCCGCGGAGGCCGTCCACGACCGCGTCGTCGAGCACGTCCAGTTGACCGACGACGCGTTCCACAACCGAATCGAGAGCGAGCTCCAGCGGGCGTGACGCGCCGGTGCTCGCCGGTCGTTATTTGACTCAGTGCTCGACGGCCGGTTCGACGATGGTGTTTTCGAGCGTGCCGACGCCCTCGTACGTGATTTCGACGGTGTCGCCGGGTTCGACGAGCCCCGGATTCGCGGGGCTGCCGAACGCGATGACGTCACCGGGCTGGAACGTGAACCGCTCGGAGAGGAACGAGACGACCTCGTAGGGGTCGAACAGCATCAACTCGGTGTTGGCTTCCTGGCGGCGCTCGCCCGCGACGTCGGTGTGCATGTCGATGCCGCGCGGGTCGACGTCGGTCTCTATCCACGGGCCGAGCGGCCCGGAGCCGTCGAAGGCCTTGCGCGCGGTGCGCCCGGGCTGGTCGAGCGCGTCGAGGTCGTTCATGACCGTGAACCCGCGGAGCACGTCCGGCACGTCGGCCTCGTCGACGCGGTGACAGCGCTCGTCGACGACGGCCGCGAGTTCGCCCGCGTACGTCAGCTCGTCCGTGAACGTCGGATAGGGCACGTCGTCGCCGTGGCCGACCACGGAGACCGGCGGCTTGATGAAGAAGTCGGGCTGCTCGGGACGCTCGTAGTCCATCTGGTCGAGCGTCTCGGCGTAGTTGCGCCCGACGCAGTACAGCGCCGACGGGTCGCAGGGCGGCGCGAGCGTGCCGTCTTCGCCGGCGACGTACTCGGCGGCCTCTGTGACGACGCGTCCGTCGCGGTACTCGCCTTCGACGAGGCCGTCGTCGGTCCGGAGTCGTGCGAGTCGCATGGCTGGACGTCACGGAGGCGCGGCAAATCGCTTACGAACGCGGCGAGAAGCTAGCTCGTGGTGGCGTGCGCGGCGTCGGTGGCTTCGGCGACGTCGATGGGTTCGTCGCTCAGGAGGTCTTCGAGCACCGAGGGGTCGAGTGCGTCGGCGACGTCGTCGAGCACGCGCTCGCGCTCGCGGATGGCTTCGGCGTCGCCGTCGTAGAAGCGGACGTACTCGGCGCGCGTGTGCTCGCGGAGCCCGTGCTTGATGGCGAAGAATCCCTCGGGGACCGTCTCCCCGCAGATTTCGCACTCGTGGGCGTCGTGGTCCGCGACCTGATGGGCCAACAGCGCCTCGACGCTCCCGAACGTCGACCCACAGCCGACAATCGCGCACTCCCACGCAGACATACGTCTCCGTAACCTTAGCGCGCAAATAAACCTTGTGTCGCTTTTTCGACCACTGAACTCGGTTCGTCCGCCGCTCGTCCGTCTTCCGTCAGACAGATTATCGCCGGCGAGACGCCGTTTAGGTAGGTGTTAACTCCCAACAACCGGAGCCCAATACGGCCGTTTCGGGAGCTATCGCGGCCGTCTATCGATTCAGCGAGTGAAAGACCATCGAAGTTACTGGCGGTCGGTAGACAGGCCGGCGACTACCTCGCTACTGCTCGCCAGACTTCCGAGAATCACCGATTTTCGATGTCTGGTTCGTGTTACTCACCAGACTTCCGGGCGACTCCGTCTCCCGACGAGTGGCTCACTGCTGTTCGTCACTCTCCCGGAACGCACAGGTTTCCGCCGTCTGTCTCCCTACTGCTCCCCGCTCTGCCGATAAATCAGGTTCCGCTGAATCTCGTTGGCGCCCTCGTAGATGACCGGGATGCGGGCGTCGCGGTAGACGCGGGCAATGCGGCGGTCGGTGAGAATCGAGCGCCCGCCGTGGAACTGCATCCCCTGTTCGGCGTTGTCGACGGCGACTTCCGTGGACTTCGTTTTCGCCATCGCCGCCCACAGGCCGGGGTTCTCGTAGTTCTCGACTTTGCGGGCAGCGCGATAGTTCAGCGCACGGGCGGCCTCGAATTCGAGGCGCATGTCCGCGAGGCCGTGCTGGACGGCCTGGAAGTCCGCGACGTGGCGCCCGAACTCCTCGCGCTCGTGGACGAACTCCCATGCCTCTTCGAGTGCGGCGGCGGCGAGGCCGAGGCCGTGGCCGCCGACGACGACGCGACCGTGGTTGAAGAAGTCCGCGAGCATCATGAACCCGGCTCCCTCGCTCCCGATGAGGTTCTCCGCGGGAATCCGGCAGTCGTCGAAGACGATGTGGGCCTGCTTCGAGGCGCGCATCCCCATCTTCTCGGGGATGTGCTCGGCGACGTACCCCTCAGTGTCCGTGGGCACGACGAACAGCGAGTAGTTCATGTAGCGGTCGTCCGTGTCCCCGGTCTTCGCGTACACCGTCACCCAGTCGGCCTCGACGCCGTTGCCGATCCAGTACTTCTCGCCGTTGAGCACGTACTCGTCGCCGTCCTTCTCCGCAGTCGTGTGCATGCCGGCGAGGTCCGAGCCGATGTCGGGCTCGGACACCGCGAGTCCCGTAATCTGGTCGTTTTCCGCGACCGGTCGGAGGTACTGTTCTTTCTGCTCGTCGGTGCCGTACTGTTCGAGCATCTCGGCGCCGAAGCTCGCGAGCTGGAGCGTCAGCGCGATGCCGGCGTCCGCGCGGTAGAACTCCTCCGCGATGGCCAAAATCTGTTCGAGGTCGAGGCCGCGACCGCCGTACTCCTCGCTGATGTCCTGGGCGACGAGGCCGGCGTCCATCCCGGCTTCCAGAATCTCCCAGGGGTACTCGCCCGTCCGGTAGTACTCCTCGGCGTTCGGCGCGACGTGTTCCTCGGCGAACTCGCGGGCTTCTCGCTTGACGTCGCGCGCGTGCTCGGGTACGAGGTCCTCGGAGAGCAGGTTCAGGCTCATACTGGCAGTTGGGACGCCACCTGCATAAGCGGCCGCGAACGCCCAGCAGCGGGCGCGAAGTTTATCGGCGAGAACCGTAAGCCGCTAATCCTCGGCTCACGAACCCGGGGACGTGCCGACGACACGGGTCGACCTCCACGCGAAGGTGCTCGACGACGAGGCGGTGCGCCGCGCGAAGGCCGCCGGCATCGACGTGCTGGTGTACGCCCCGCACTTCACGCGGCTGCCGGACGCCCGCGAGCGCGCCGCCGAGTTCTCCGACGACGAGCTACTGGTGGTGCCCGGTCGCGAGGTGTTCACGGGGTCGTGGCGGGACCGCAAGCACGTGCTCGCGGTCGGGCTCGACGACCCGGTGCCGGACTTCGTGACACTGGACGGCGCGTTCGCGGCGTTCCGCCGGCAGGACGCCGCCGTGCTCGCGCCCCACCCGGAGTACCTCACGGTGAGTCTGACGGCCGCGGAAATCGAGCGGTTCCGCGAGGACGTCGACGCCGTGGAGACGTACAACCCGAAGCACTTCCCGTGGGACAACGACCGCGCGCGAGCGCTCGCGGCCGCCTACGACATCCCCGGGTTCGCATCATCGTACGCCCACCGCGCGGCGACCGTGGGCGGCGTCTGGACGGAGTTCGACGCCGACATCCAGTCGGAAGCGGCCCTCGTGGACGCGCTCAAATCGGGCGTGTCGCGACGGACCTACCACCAGCGCAATCCGCGGTTTCGGGTCCACGAACTGGTGGAGAAGGCCCACCTCGCGTACGAGAACACGTGGGAGAAAGTCGACCGGCTCCTCCTCTCGGGCATGGAGCCCACCCACCCCCGTCACATCGCGTACGGCGGCGAGTTCGACGACGTCGCCGTCTACTAGAGGAAGTTACCAACGGCGTCGGTCGGGATATACTGCGGAGCGACGTGGACGACGACCGCGATGGCCGCGAGTTCGACGAGCGTGATGACGACGGTGACCGTGCTGGCGTACTTCGAGACCGTCGTGACGCCGACCGGCAGCCCGTACTCCTGGTCGGAGAGCGGGTAGAACAACGCGATGCCGCGCTTGCTCCCGACGACGTCGAGGACGTAGTGGGTAGCGACGCCAATCCAGACGTACTGGAGGTTCCCGAAGTACATCGGGAAAACGTACAACAGCGCCAGCACCGGGATGTTGTGGAGGGTCTTGCGGTGTTTCCCGAAGTCGGTGTCGACGTACGGGAACAGCGCGCCCAGCCCGACGGGGATGAGCACGGCGGCGATGGTGCGCAGCGTCTCGACGCCACCCGACGGGTAGAGCACGTACCCCAGCCCAATTGCGAGCAGAATGCCGTTGAGGATGTGGTCGCCCTTGTTCATTATCGTGGCCGAGAGCGCGCGGCCACGTCACCGTTTCGGCACGCGGACGCTACGACCGAACCGATTCGGCTTCCTCGCGGAGTTTGCGGAGCGCGCGCCGCGCAATCTGTTCTTTGATTTCGGTGCGGGTGCCGTCGAACTCCCGGCGCTCGACGGCCGTATAGCTGGACTGCGTGCCCCACTCGCCGGCGTACGCGACGCCGATGTAGACGGTGCCAACGGGCTTGGCCTCGCTCCCACCGGTCGGGCCGGCGATACCGGTCGTGGAGACGCCCCACGTCGTGCCGGCGGTGTCGCGGGTCGCCTGCGCCATCTGTCGGGCGACGGGCTCGCTAACGGCGCCGTGTTCGTCGAGCGCTTCCCGGGAGACGCCGGTGTCGAGTTTGGCGTCGTACGTGTACGTCACCAGCGCGCGGTCGAAGTAGTCGCTGGACCCGGAAACGTCTGTCAGCAGCGACCCGACGAGCCCGCCAGTACAGGATTCGGCGGTCGCGACGGTGTGTTCGGCCTCGGGGAGCACGTCGTTGAGCTCCTCCTCTATCGGCGGGTCGGCGGCGTACTTGCGCATGCTCGGGGCTACCGCGCCGGCGAGCAAGAAGGTGGTGGCGTCAGACGGTGTCGCGGTCGGTGTACGTGTACCGCTGCGCGATGCGGCCGTCCTCGAAGACGTGGACGTCCGCGAACCCGAACTCGACCGCCACGCCGTCCTGCACGCCCGAGAACGTCCCGCGGACGGCCGCGCGAGACCCGTCCACGAGCACGTCGTGGACGGTGTGGCTGCCGTCTTCGAGCGGGCGGTCCTCGCGGTAGAACGCTTCGAGGGCAGCCTTGCCCTCGATTGGCGGCTGGCCGGGCCGGTCATAGACGATATCGTCGGCGAACAGCGCGAGCAGGTCGTCGACGCGGTCGGCGTCCACGGCGTCGTAGTACTCGTGGACGTGCGCGGTGTAGTCGGTCATGGATGGACTGTCGGGTGGCCGGCGAATCAACCGCACAGTACCGGCAAGCACCGCTCGTTTCCGCGGGCGAAAGAGCCACGTGGCGGGACGGCGACGCTGGGGTATGGAGTACGAGGAACCGCTGTTCTTCCGCGTGATGGAGTACGCGGTGAAGTCGGACACCGACGTGGTGAACATGGTCTCGGGGAACCCCGACTGGGGGTCGCCGCCGTCGCTCGCGGAAGGGCTCCACGAGTACGCCGACACGGGCGGCCGCCAGTTCCAGTACCCGCCCAGCGAAGGGCTCCGGGGGCTCCGCGAGGAAATCGCGGCGCGCCGCCAGGTCCCCGTCGAGCAGGTCATCGTCACGAACGGCGCCGGGGAGGCGAACTACCTCGCGATGGGGCGTGCGCTCGAACGCGGCGCGGGCGACGAGGTCGTGATGACCGACCCGGTCTACCCCTACTACCCGGGGAAGACGGACATGCTCGGCGGCGAGCAGGTGTTCGTCGAAACTGCCGAAGACGGCAGCCTCGACCCCGCCGACGTGCGCGCCGCCGCCAGCGAGAACACGGCGTGCATCATGGCGACGACGCCGAACAACCCCACGGGCGCGGTGTACGGTGAGGAGACGATGCGCGAACTCGTCGCCGTCGCCGAGGAGTACGACGCCGTCCTCGTCAGCGACGAGGTGTACGACCACTTCGACTTCTCCGGGCGGTTCACGTCCGCGCTGGAGTTCGACTCCGAACACCGCATCGTCGTGAACGCGTTCTCGAAGTCGCTGGCTATCACGGGGTTCCGAGTGGGCTACTGCATCGCGCCCGAGCGCCACGTCCACCCGATGAAGTCCCGGCACATGCTGACGAACGTGGCGACCTCGCGGCCCGCGCAAGCCGCCGTCCTGCACGCGCTCCGCGAGACGGACCCCGAGTACTACGAGCAGACCCGGGAGACGCTCGCCGAGCGCGTAGACACGTTCACGGCGGCGCTGGACGACGCGGGCGCAGAGTACACCGAGCCCGACGGCAGTTTCTACGTGCTCGCGCGCTTCCCCGACTTCCCCGGGACGCTGGAGAACACGTTCGAGCTCATCGACGAGGCCGGCGTCGCGGGGATGCCCGGCTCCGGGTTCGGGACCGCGCGCGAGGAGTGGCTGCGGTTCGCGCTCGTCACGCCGCGCGTCGTGGAGGCCGCCGACCGGCTCGCGGACTACTTCGACGACCGGTAGCTCAGTAGCCGCCCGCGTCGGAGAAACACCGCCCGCAGCGGCAGGCGTCGAAGTCGTCGAGCGCGACGTCGACGGCGACCGTCCGGATGTCGTCGTGGCCCACGTCGTTGGTCGCGCCACACTTCGTCCGGCTGTGAGGGTTCTCCACCCCCTTCTTGTGCACGGTCGCCGTGCGCTCGTTCAGGACGCCATCCATGCGTGCTAGTAACACACGTATCGGGGAAAACTGCTCCGGCCGAGACGTTCGGCTCGGCGCCCGTCAGGACCGCGACCGACGGATTCACCCCGCTGGGTCGCCGACTGTGTGCATGGACGAAATCGAGGTCGAGGCGGTCGACTCCCTCGACCCCGGGGTAGTCAGCGACACCGCCGAGTACGTGCTGTACGGCGGGAAGGGTGGCGTCGGGAAGACGACGATGGCGGCGGCGACCGCGCTCGCGAGCGCGAACGACGGCACCGCCACGCTCGTGGTGTCGACGGACCCCGCGCACTCGCTGTCGGACACGCTGGAGTTCGACGTGCCGAGCCGGCCCGCGAAGGTGCGCGAGGACAGCCCGCTGTGGGCGGTCGAAATCGACCCCGACGACGCTCTCTCACAGGCCGGAATGTTCGGGCAGGACGGCGGGTTCGCGGGCGGCCTCGACGAACTGCTCGGCGGTGCTGGCGGCGCTGGCGGCGCTGGCGACGACGGCGCGATGATGCCGGGCGCGGACGAGGCCGCCGCGGTGCAACTGCTCCTCGAATACATGGACGACGAGCGCTTCGACCGCGTGGTCGTCGACACCGCGCCGACGGGACACACGCTCCGGCTGCTGGAACTCCCGGAGGTGCTGGACTCGATGGTCGGTCGCATGATGCAGCTGCGCGACCGCTTCGGCGGGATGATGGACGGCCTCACGGGGATGTTCGGACAGGGCGAGGACGAGGACGAGCAGGCCGGGTTCGGGAACCTCGACGCCGTCGAGGAGCGCGTCGAGCGGCTCCGCGACGTGCTCACGGACCCGACGCGGACCGACTTCCGCGTCGTGCTCGTGCCCGAGGAGATGAGCGTGCTGGAAGCCCAGCGGCTCACCGACCGCCTCGACGAGTTCGGCGTGCCCGTCGGGACGGTCGTCGTCAACCGCGTGATGGAGCCGTTGGCGGACGCCGCTGACGTCCCCGACGACGCGTTCGTCGCGCCAAGCCACGAGGACTGCGAGTTCTGCGCGCGCCGCTGGGACGTCCAGCAAGCCGCGCTCGCTGACGCACAGGACCTGTTCAGAGACTACGACGTCAAGCGCGTGCCGCTGCTTGCCGACGAAGTCAGGGGCGAGCGTCCGCTGCGCGTCGTCGCCGCCTGCCTCGACGAGTAGTCAGGCGAACCGGTGGAGCAGCCGGTAGCCGGCGTCCAGCCAGCGGTCCGGGAGGAAGCGCGCGAGGACGCCGACGCGACCCGGCGTCCCGACAGGATACCGGGACTTGGGGTCGGGACTGACCGCGGCCTCCGTGATGACTTCTGCGACCTGCTCCGGTGGAACTGCGCCGACGCCGTTGACCGCGCTGGCGTCCTCGAAGAACGAGTAAATCTTCTCGTAGGCGCCGCTGCGGTCCAGCCCCTCGATTTCTGCCTCGGCGCGCTCCGAGAACGAGGTTTCGACCGGCCGGGGTTCGACGACGGCGACGTCGACGTCGTAGGGCGCGACCTCCGCGCGGAGCGCGTCGCTCATCCCTTCGAGCGCGAACTTCGAGCCGTTGTACGCGCTCATTCCCGGTGTCGCGACGCGCCCGGAGACGCTGGAGACGTTGACGATGGTGCCGTCCTCGCGCTCGCGCATATGCGGGAGCGCGGCGCGAATCAGGCGGTGCGGGCCGTAGACGTTCACGTCGAACTGCCGGTGGAGTTCGCGCGTCGGCACGTCCTCCAGCGGCCCGAGTTGGGCGTAGCCCGCGTTGTTCACGAGACAGTCCAGCCGGCCGTGCTCCTCGACGACCTCGTCGACGACGTTCCGGCACTGCGCGGGTTTGGTGACGTCGAGTTCGGCGGTCTCACAGCCCTCGTCAGCGAGCGCCGCGATGTCGTCGGTGTCCCGGGCGGTCGCGACGACCGTCCACTCCTCGGCGAGCAGCGACCGGGCGGTCGCCGCGCCAATGCCCGACGAACACCCCGTCACGAGTGCGACCTTCTCCATGCCCGATGGGTCGTGGCCCCCGCAGTTAAAGGGTCGAGTCGTCCGGTTAACCCAGCGACCGCATCGCCGCAGTGAACGTGACGAACCGCCCGTCGACGGCCCGGTCGGTGACCTCGGTCGTGAACGCGCTCGCGCCGAGTTCGGACGCGAGTTCGTCCACGGCATCGCCGGTAGTGCCGGGTTCGAGGGCGTACACCCACGTCCCCTCGCTGGCGTCCAGCGAGGACAGCGAGTGTCCCCACGCCTCGATTGCCTCGGTGTCGATTTCACCGCCCACCGGCGGCCCGTACTGGCCGGTGACGAGGCCGCGGTCGGGGAGCCGCTCGAAGATGTGTGTCCACACCGGAGCGGCCTCCTCCAGGCGCTCGCGCTCCCCGAGGTGCGTGTCTATCCACACGGCGAGCTCCGACCCCGCCAGGACCGCGTCCCCGCCGACGGCGAACTCGGTGCCCGTCTCGGCGGCTTCGGCGGTCGTGTACCCCTCGTGCTCGCCGGTCACCTCGTGGTCCGCGGATTCCTCGATGGTCGTCGTCAGCGCGTCCGCGTCGAACTCCCCGAGGTAGACGACGTTCGCGGACTGCGAGAGGAAGCCGTCGACGTCGTCGACGGAGAGGTCGAGGAAGGACGCGCGGCCACTCCCGACGAGCGTGTCGAGGCCGGTCGACTGGTAGTCGAAGCGGGCGTTACTCGACGGGAGCGTACTGTACTCCGTCAGCCACGTCCGGAAGTCCGCGACCTCCTCCCAGTCGACCGACCGGGTGTCGCTCTCGGTCGTCGTGGTAGTCGCGGTTGCGGTACTGTCGGTCGCGCTGGTCGTGTCGGACTCGGAGTCGCCGCTCGTACAGCCTGCGAGGCCGGCGAGCGCCAGCGTTCCCGCGCTGGCGAGCACGGAGCGGCGGGAGGGCCGTCGCTGCATAGTCGTTCCTGTCGGCGGCAACTCAAATCATTGTCGCGGCGTCGCTGGCCGTGCGAACAGCCGCAGACGGGGGTCGCGGTCAGCCCTTCAGGTCGTCGGCGTAGGCGTCCGCGAGCCGCGTCGGCGCGGGGAGCTTGTAGCCCGTGCAGGTCGCTTCCACAATATCTACGGTGGTTTCGGCGCTGACGCGGTGGCCGGGGCTGACGATGAGGGGGTTGACGTGGCGCTGCTCGGGATTGGGGTACTGCCGGGACTGGTAGGCGTACCCGACGACGGTGCCGTCGGGCGCATCCATCGAGTCGTCGGCCTCGATGGCGACGCGCGCGCCCTCCGGCAGCGGCTCGTCCAGTGGCTCGCGGGGCGTCCCGCAGAGCAGGTTCTTCGCGACGCCCACGGCAGGCACGTCGAAGAGCACGCCCGCGTGCGTCGCGAGCCCGGCCTGCCGGAAGTGGATGCGGCCGCTCCCGTCGAGCACTAGCACGTCGGGGTCCACCGACAGCGATTCGAGCGCGTCCACGATGGCGTCGCCCTCGCGGAACGCCAACAGGCCGGGAATGTAGGGGACTTCCAGTTCCGCGCGGCCAGCCGCGCGCTCGACGACGCGACCGTCCCGAATCGCGACCGCGGCGCTCACGGAGTAGTCGTCCCCGACGAACGCCTGGTCGACGCCGACGACCACGGGCGAGTCGCCGTCGGTGAGCGTCGTCTGCTCCGCCACGCTCTCGGCCGCAGTCGGCGCGTCCGTCGGCGATTCCTCCAATTCGATGTCTGCGACGTCGAAGGCGAAGTCGTCCTCGAAGGTGGCCGTCGCCGCGATTTCGCGCTGGAGAGCCTCCATCTCCTCGTGGGAGCGGTCCGGGTCCGGGAGGAACTCGGGGCGAACGACCTCCATGTCAGGGTCGCCGTCGACCGGGACCGCCCGGGCCGCCCGGTCCACCGAACTGAAGTTGCTTGGGTGCCCGCTCGCCCTCGCGCTTGAGCTTCACGCCGTACAGCAGGCCGATGCCGAGCCCCGCGAGGTGGGCGAACTGTGCGACGCCGCCCGCGCCGATGCCGCCGCCGACAGTCGACACGAAGATGGAGTAGCCCGCGAACAAGAGCGTCGCGAGCCACAGCGGCATCGGGATGATGAAGTAGAGGTAGATGCGGAGGTTCGGGTTCAGGACCGTGAGCACGCCCATCAGCGCCGCGATGGCGCCGCTCGCGCCGAGCACCGCGGAGCCGGTGAACTGCGTGAGCTGCTGGCCGTACCACGAGGGGTTCATCACGAGCGATGCGCCGACCTGCGCGAGGCCGGCGAGCGCGCCCGCGACCACGAACAGCCCCACGAACTTCGCGGAGCCGATGCGCTTCTCGACCACGGGGCCGAAGAAGTACAGCACGATGCTGTTCAACACGATGTGGCCGAAGCCGCCGTGCGCGAACACGGACGTCACCCACGTCCAGACGGCCAGCGGCGCCGCCGTGTTGATGGTGAAGATGTTGAACCACTGCTGGGTGTACGCGTCCACGCCGAGCGCGGGCGCGACCGCGTACTGCAGCACGAACGTCAGCCACATCACCGCGAGCAGCGCGAACGAGACGTTCCCGCGGAAGTATCCGAGCACTCCACCCGGCCCCGTGTCCACGGGCACCTTCGCCGCGAGCCCGCCGCTGTCCTGGGGCTGGTTCACGCTGTCGTCGAACCCGCTGTCGAAGACGCCGCCGGGGTCGTTCCACTCGTCGAGGCCCGGACAGTCGTGGTTCTCCGGGAGCCTGTGTTTCGAGCAGAACGTCCCGCCGCAGAGCCGACACTGGTACGGCATCGACTCCTGCTCGCCACACCGGTCACACGTCGCCATTACCGGCGGTTGGGTGGGCGCGTGGTTATCGTTTTGGGTCTCGGGC
>CAXREU010000121.1:0-5876 GCA_964229715.1 Halobacterium sp. | reverse complement strand
GGACGATTGTCGTGCCGCCATTCACGCCGAGGTACGCGCCCCACGGCAAAACAGTACTGGTCGCCGGCCTCAGAACATGCCGCCGAAGCCGCCGCCTCCGCCGCCACCGCCGCCCTGCTGCATCTGCTTCATCATGCGCTGCATGTCGCCGTCGCCCATCCCCTGGAACTGCTTCATCGTCTGGGCCATCATCTTGTGCTGGTCGAGCAGTTCGCGGATGGTCTCCTCGCTCTGCCCGGAGCCCTTCGCGATGCGGCGAACCTGGGAGGCGCCGATGGAGCGGGGGTTCTCCAGTTCGTCCTCGGTCATCGAGTCCATGATGACACCGAAGTTCCGCATGCGCTCCTGGGTGACGTCCATCGCGTCGTCCGGGAGCTGGTCCATCATCCCGCCGCCCATCCCCGGAATCATGTCCATCACCTGGTCGAGGGGGCCCATGTTGTCCATGGCCTCCATCTGCTTGCGCATGTCCTTCAGGGTGAACTCCCCTTTCATCATGTCCTCGGGGTCCCAGTCCTCGTCCTCTTCGAGCCCGGTCTCCTCCATCGCGCGCTCGACGCGCTCGGTGAGCTGCTTGAGGTCGCCCATTCCGAGCAGCCGCGAGATGAAGCTGTCCGGCTCGAAGCGCTCGATGTCCTGAACGGTCTCCCCGCTCCCGAGGAACGCGATGGTCGACCCCGTCTCGTCGACGGCCGTCAGCGCACCGCCACCCTTCGCCGTCCCGTCGAGTTTCGTGATGGCGACGCCGTCGATGCCGATGGAGTCGTCGAACTCGCGGGCCTGGTCTTTCGCGCCCTGGCCGATGGCGGCGTCGAGCACGAGCAGGCTGCGGTCGGGCTCGACCGTCGACTCGATGTCCTCGATTTCGCTGATGAGGTCGTCTTCGAGCGCGTGGCGGCCCGCCGTGTCCACGATGTGAACGTCGGCGTCCTCGGTGGCTTCGAGGCCGTCACGGGCGATTTTCACGGGGTCGTCCTCGTCGGGGTCGCCGTAGAACGTGACCTCCGCGCGCTCGGCCATCTGCTTGGCCTGGTCGTACGCGCCGGGGCGGAACGTGTCCGTCTGGATGATGGCGGGGCGCAGCCCCTTCTTCGAGAACCACCACGCCATCTTCGCCGCGGTCGTCGTCTTCCCGGAGCCCTGCAGGCCGGCCAGCAGGATGGTCTGGCTCTCCAGGGGAATCTCGGTGGACTCCCCGACGAGGTCCACGAGCTCCTCGTAGACGATGCGGAGGACGTGGTCGCGGGCGGACGGGCCGCCCGGCGGCTCCTCCTCTAAGGCGCGTTCTTCGATGGAGTCCGATAGCTCCATCACGAGGCTCACGTCGACGTCGGCTTGGAGCAGCGACCGCTGAATCTCCTTGACGATTTCGTCGACGTCCTCCTCGGAGATGCGGGACTTCCCACGGAGCTTGTCGAGTGTTCCCCGCAGGGAACTCCCGAGGTCGTCGAGTACCATTGTTACTCTCCGATAGGTGGTGGGCCCGTAAGAGCCTTTTTCTGGAACGCGTGGCCGAGCGAAGCGAGGCCACGTTATGACGAGCGGTGAGCGATAGCGAGCCGTGAGTCGCGCGCCAGCGGCGCGCCACGTTATGGCGATCGCGGAGCGAAGCGATGCACGAGCAGCGTGCCCGACCGCAGGGAAGGCACGTTATGACGAACGGCGACCGCAGGGAACCGCGAGCAGCGTGCCCGAGCGAAGCGACCAGCGTCGGCGAGCGAAGTAACACGCGACCACCACACAGTCGATACGTTCAACCGCACGCCCGCCGTACGTCGGGTCGTGCCTACGTACGCTACGAGAGCGCTCGTCTCCGTGCTCTGCGAGCTCGCGGCGGACGCCGACCCGGACAGCATCTCGGTGCGGCTCGCCGCGACGCGCGCGGGCGACCTCCGGCCGACGGACGGCCAGCTCGGGCTGGACCCGGAGACGCGCGTGCTCTCGGAGTTCTACTTCCCGGACGCGGGCAGTTCGCTGTCCGGCGTCTTCGGGATGGACCTCGCCGCGCCGACCGGCCAGACGGCGGGGCGGTTCGTCTCGCACCCGGACGGCGACCCGACGGTCTCGGTCACCGACGACCTCCACGCGACCGTGCTGGTGGCGGTGCCGCCGTGGGACGTCGAGGCCGTGCGCGCGTACGACCGCGACGACGAGCGCCTCGACCTCGTGCTCGTGGACGCGGAGACGCCCGACCCCGAAGCGCCGATTTAGGGGAGCGCTCTCTCCGGAACCGTGCCGTCGTCGTTCCAGCCGCGGCGCTCGTAGTACTCGTCGATGGCGTCCGCCAGCCCCGGGAGGTCGAACGGGAGGCGGTCGTCGCCGCGGTCGAAGCCGCGCTGGTTGTTGAAATGGCGCTCCAGGGTGACGATGCGAGCGCCCACATTCCGTAATTCTCCCATCGAGGCGTCGAGCAATGACTCGTACTGCTCGTCGGTGACGTTGTCGCCGGAGAACGTGCACGCGATGGCGGCGTCCTCGAGCGCGCGCTCGTTCTCCCGCCGGACGACTAGTTCGGGCTTTCCGTCGAGCGTGTCCGCGGAGACGTCGCCGTACTCGTCGGAGAGCACGGACGCGTAGAGGTGGTCGGCACCGCGGTTCGCGACGGCGTACGAGAGCCCCTGGCCGTGGAGGACGCGGCCGTCGTGGCCGGGGAACCCGAGGTTCTTGACGGTCCAGTCGCGGACGTCGAACTCGTCGGCCGCCGCGCTCACGCCCTCCGCGAGCACGTCGCCGACGCCCTCGCGGTACGCGATTTTCGTGACGAGGTCGTGGACGCGGTCGGCGTCCCCGAACGCGTCCTCGCTGGCGAGGTACGCCGCGATGGCGTCCCCACAGGAGATGACGTCCAGGCCAAGCGCGTCACACAGGTCGTTGGACTGCATCACGTCGACGAGGTCACCGACGCCGACGTTCGCGCCCAGCGAGAACGTCGCCTCGTACTCGGGACCTTCCGTCTCGATTCCCGTTTCCTCGTCGCGGGTCGGGAGCTTGCACGCGAACGCACACTCCGAGCACGTCGCTTTCTCGTACTTCTTCGCCTCGACGGCGTCGCCGTTCAGCTCGTCCGCGCCCTCGAAGGACTGCTCGCTGAAGTACCGCGTCGGCAGCGAGTACTCGTCGTTCAGCAGGTCGACCGTGCTCGGCGTACCCTGCGTGCGCTTCGGGTCGTCGCTGGTCGCGGCCGCCTCGTCGACGGCCGACAGCGCGCCCTCGGGGACATCGAGCGTGGGTTCGCTGTCGCCGTCGAAAGACACGCACTTCACGCCCTTCGCACCGAGGACGGCGCCGAGGCCGCCGCGGCCGAACGCGCGGTGGTCGTAGGTCATCACGGACGCGAACCGCACGCCGTGCTCGCCCGCCGGGCCGACGGTCGCGAGGTGTGCCGCGCCGAGGTCGTGCTCCTCGGCCATCCGCCGCGAGACCGCGGGTACGAGCGCATTCGCGAGTTCGGGGACATCCTCAAACTCCACGCCGTCATCGGTGACGTGGACGGCGACGAGGTCGTCGCTCGCACCCCTGAGTTCGACCGCAGCGTAGCCGGTGCTCGCGAGATTCCGGGAGAGGTAGCCGCCCGCGTTCGAGGAGAGCAAGCCATCGGTCAGCGGGCTGACGCCCGTGAGGTTCGTGCGGCCGGCGAAGCTCGTGGTCGTCGCCTGGAGCGGCCCCACCGCGAAGAACAGTCGGTTCTCGGGGCCGAGCGGGTCGGCATCGAACGGGATGCGCTGGTGGGCGAACCGCGTCGCGATGCCGCGGCCGCCGACGTACTGCTCGGCGACGTCGCTGACGTCTTCGGTCCACGCCTCCCGGTCGTCGAGGTCGACGACCAGCAGCGGTCCGGGGAGATGTCGCATACCCGCGGCTGCGGGTGGCGTCCGGAAATGGCTGCTGGCGGGTCAGTCCGCGAGCAGGTCGTCGACGAGCGCCTCCGGGTCGAACTTCCGGAGGTCGTCGTACCCCTGCCCGGTGCCGAGGAACAGAATCGGCTTCCCCGTGACGTGCGACACCGAGATGGCGGCGCCGCCCTGGCTGTCCGCGTCGGCCATCGTCAGAATCGTGCCGTCGATGCTCGCGGCGTCGTCGAACTCGCGAGCGCGGTTGACGGCGTCCTGGCCCGCGACTGCTTCGTCGACGAACACCGTGTAGTCGGGGTCGACGACGCGGTCGAGCTTCTCCAGTTGCGTCATCAGGTCACTGGACGTGTGCAGTCGGCCGGCCGTGTCGCCGAGCACGACGTCGATGTCGTTGGCCTCGGCGTACTCGACGGCGTCGTACACGACCGCGGTCGGGTCGCCGCCCTGCGCGTGGCTGATGAGCTTCACGCCGAGATTGTCGGCGTGCTCCTGAAGCTGCTCGTTCGCGCCAGCACGATAGGTGTCGCCGTTCGCCAGCACGACCGAGTAGCCCTGGTCTTCGAGTCGTCGCGCGAGCTTCGCGATGGTCGTCGTCTTCCCCACGCCGTTGACGCCCGTGAACACGACCGTCACCGGCTTCTCCGAGTCGGCGATGGCCTCCTCGAAGTCGAAGCCGTTCACGTCGATGACCGACAGCAGCGCGTCGCGGAGCGCGTCCTCCACGAGCGCGCCGGTGCTCTCCGTGAACTTGCGCTCCTCGCCGACGAGGTCGTCGCGAATCTGGTCGAGAATCTCCTCGGCGACGCTCATCTCCACGTCGCTCTCCAGCAACGCGAGCTCGAGCTCGCGCAGCGGACCGTCGAGGTCGTCCTCGTCGATGACGACGCGACCGCGCGCCAGCGACGATGCCTTGCTCACGAACCCGCCGCTGGAACTCTCGGTCTCCTCGGGTTCCGGCTCGGTGGCTACCTCCGCCTCTTCGACCTCCGCGACGTCCGCCTCTGTGTCCGCGTCGGCGGCCTCGTCGCTGTCGAGTTCTTCCGCGTTCTCCTCCGCGACCTCCTCGGCGTCCTCGCGGAAGTTCGAGAGCTTGTCCTTCAGCCCGTCGAACATGCCCTTACTCGCCGTCCTGCTGCCGGCCCTGCATCTGCTGTTGCATCATCTGTTGCTGGGCCTGCTGTGCCTGCTGTTCGAGGGCGGACTGCTCCTCCTCGACCTCGGCGATTTCGGAGCGGACGTCCTCGATGCGCTCGTCGAGCGTCTCGCGCTTCTGGTCGAGCACGTCGGCCGCGTCGTCGGCGTCCTGCTCGGCCGCGTAGCCGCCGCCGAGACTGACGACGATTTCGTCGATGTCCTCGACCTCGGCGCGAACGTACGCGTCGCCGCCGAGCGGTACCTGCACGGTCGAGCCGGTTTCGAGGACGTCGAGGGCTTCCTGTGCCTCGTCGACCTCGACTTTCTCTTCTTCGAGGTCCTCGACTTCCGCTTCGAGCTCCTCTTTCTCCTCTTCGAGGGCCTGAATTTCCTGTGAAAGCTGCTGAAGCTGCTGTTGACCGCCGCCGCCTCCAAGACTCATACCCAAAATTCGGGGAGCGAGCGGGAAGTATCTTCCTACTCGGGAACTCGGCGACGGCGTGCGAGACGCCCGCCCACGCGGGCGACAGCGCTCGTGGCGGAGATGGAGAAACGGGAAAACGAAGTCGAGAGGGTCGTCAGTCGATGAAGCCGAGCGCGTCGTCGATGCGCCCGAGTTCGGGGCCGGTGGTGTCCTCGCCGACGACGTAGCCGTTGTCGTTGGCGACGAGCCCGGAGCCGACCAGCGGCGCGCCGTAGTTCACGGTCCCGATGTCCGCGGGGACGCCGAGGGCGTCCTCGATTGCGTCGAGCTCCTCGTCCGTGGACTTCGGGTGGCACAGCACGCCGTCGTTCGTCGCGACGGCGGCGGTGCCGACGGTGTTCACGCCTGCGAGTCGGCCGCGGGTCACGGGCCCGTCGCGGGCGTCCTCGCCGGGGTGAACGGCCTGC
>CAXREU010000120.1:0-31829 GCA_964229715.1 Halobacterium sp. | reverse complement strand
GTCGCTCTGGTAAACCACGGTGTCGTCGGCCGTCCACGTCTCCGTGTACCGCGCGGTCTCGTTGGTCCACTCGGCGGTCGCGGAGCCGTCCGAGACCTCCGTGAAGCTGTACGACGTCCCCGCCACCGTCAGCGTCTCGTTAGCGGAGACCGTGTAATCCGGGTCCTCAAGCGTCACGTCGGGCTGCTGAGCGGCGCCAATGAACGTGTACGCGCCGGCCGCCAGCAGAAGGAAGACCACGACGGACACCGCTGCAGCACGTCGTTGCATACTCGAAGCGTAGAGAGGGCGTCGTATAATCGTTACTTTCCCGCCGCGCGACGCCCGCAGCCCCGACACCGGCGAGACTGCTGGCTCGACGACCAACAGTACGTGCGAAAAAAGCCAAGGGCCGGATTTGAACCGGCGATGAGCGGCTCTGCAGGCCGCCGCGTTAGGCCGAACTCTGCCACCTTGGCACTGCCTCATCGTACTGCGGTCGCTCGCTTAAACGTAGCGGTACGGAGCGTCGCCACTCCGCGCTACAAATACAAAAAGCCCCGAACAGCAGCAGTGCTGTTCGAGGCTTAATGAAGTATGAATAGCAGGCGGCGAACCGGATTTCCCAGAGGCTCGCGCACTCCAGTACTGACCGGAACGCAGGCGGGCTTATCTTCCGTGTTCGGGATGGGTACGGGAGTTTCCCCGCCGCTATGGCCGCCTTAATACCGACCAACGGAATCGAACCGTTGTTCCCGGACCGAAGTCCGGGACGCCAGTATCGGCGAACGTCCGTGTGTAAGTGCAATCCAGTTAACGCCTGGACTCGACCACGTAATGTGGTGAGTGCATGAGTGTGTGGCATTCGGTCGTTTAGTGCTCGCGGGCTGAACGTCTCGTTGCCTTGACGCGTACACCCCGAGTCTATCGAACTCGTCTTCTACGAGAGACCTCAACGGTGATTCTTTTCCAGGTGGGTTTCGAGCTTAGATGCATTCAGCTCTTACCCCGTGGTGCGTAGCTGCTCGGCACTTGCCCTCTCGGACAACCGATACACCAGTGGCACCCGTTCATAGTTCCTCTCGTACTATATGAACGTTCCTGTCAATCACCAATAACACCCCCAATAGATAGCAGCCGACCTGTCTCACGACGGTCTAAACCCAGCTCACGACCTCCTTTAATAGGCGAACAACCTCACCCTTGCCCGCTTCTGCACGGGCAGGATGGAGGGAACCGACATCGAGGTAGCAAGCCACTCGGTCGATATGTGCTCTTGCGAGTGACGACTCTGTTATCCCTAAGGTAGCTTTTCTGTCAGCAATGGCCCGCATCAAGCAGGCTCATTGGTTCGCTAGACCAGGCTTTCGCCTCAGCGTCCCTCGTTGTGTAGGACACTGTCAGACTACCTTTTGCTCTTGCGCTCTTCTCCGGGTCTCCGACCCGGATGAGGTAGCCTTAGGGCGCGCTCGATATCTTTTCGAGCGCGTACCGCCCCAGTCAAACTGCCCGGCTACCGGTGTCCTCCTCCCGGAGTTAGGGTCACAGTCACTGACGGGTAGTGTTTCATGGCTGACTCGGTGGCATGCTAGCGCATGTACCTGTGTAACGTCTCCTACCTACCCTGCACATCAGCGACCGTGTCCCAGCGACAGCCTGCAGTAAAGCTCTATAGGGTCTTCGCTTCCCCTTGGGGGTCTCCAGACTCCGCACTGGAACGTACAGTTCACCGGGCCCAACGTTGGGACAGTGAGGCTCTCGTTGATCCATTCATGCAAGCCGCTACTGAAGCGGCAAGGTACTACGCTACCTTAAGAGGGTCATAGTTACCCCCGCCGTTAACGGGTCCTTCGCCCCATTGTACTGGGTGTTCAGATACCCGCACTGGGCAGGATTCAGTGACCGTACGCGTCCTTGCGGATTTGCGGTCACCTATGTTGTTATTAGACAGTCGGAGCCTCCAAGACACTGCGACCTGCCCAATCACTGGGCAGGCATCCCTTATCGCGAACTTACGGGACTAACTTGCCGAATTCCCTAACGTCGGTTGTTCCCGACAGACCTAGGCTTTCGCTGCCAGAGCACCTGTGTCGGATCTTGGTACGGACATCGTGCTCGTCTTTTCACGGGCCCCAGATTGACTCGAGTTTCCCTATCCTGCCGTTCGTCCGCTTCCTGCCATTACGGCTTCCACGGACTTGGACAGTTCGACCGGGCGATGGCCCGGCTCGAGCTACTCCGAGGCGTCGACTTGCACTGCACGATGGCACGAGAATATTAACTCGTTTCCCTTTTGACCCGCTCGAATTACGACGGGACTTAGGACCGGCTAACCCTCGGCTGATAAGCATTGCCGAGGAACCCTTGCTCTTCTCGGTCGTCGGGGTTCTAACCCGACTAACGCTGCTACTATGGCCAGGATTTTCTCCCCCATTCGGTCCACTCGAGTTCTCACCCGAGCTTCCGCCCGAACAGAGTGCCAACCTACTGGATCACGCTGTCACGCGTGCCGTTAGGTCTCGGTGGTGAACTTGAGCCCCGATCATTTTGGGCGCCCCGAACCTCGGCCGGTAAGCTGTTACGCTTTTCTTGGAGGGTAGCTGCTTCTAAGCTCACCTCCCGGCTGTCTAGGGCTCGGGACCACCTTCAATCGCACTTAGCTCACACTTTGGGACCTTAACCTAACTCTGGGTTGTCTCCCTCACGGTACACAGGCTTACCCCGCATACCGGATTCCCTGCGTCGACGGCGTTCGTAGGTTCGGAGTTCGACAGGAGGGCCAACTCCTCTCGGAGTTGGACCCTCCAATCGGTAGCTCTACCCCACGAACTACCTCAGCAGAGGTCATGCTTCGACATGTTTCGGTTGGAACCAGCTGTTGCCAGATTCGATGGGCCTTTCACCCCTACACGTAGGTCACGGGAGGGTATTGAAAGACACCAACCCTAACAGACCTCCACATGGCTTTCGCCATGCTTCATCTTGCCCACGCGTAGATCATCTGGTTTCGGGTCGTGTCCGTTTGACTCCCCGCCCTTGAAGACGGCGGCCCTCGCGCAAAGCGCTGCGGCCATGTCGGTTTCCCTACGCCTCCCCGGATACTCCGGTTAGACTCGTCAGACAGACACACTCCCTGGCTCGTTTTTCAAAACGTACGACGGAACATCGGCTCCTCACAGGTCCTACTACAGGCTCGCGCCTGACTCGTTCCCAGTGAGGCCTTTTATGCCCCGTCGCTCCATCGCCACCTGATTTCAAGCCCTATTTCACCCCCCTTTGTGGGGTGCTTTTCAGCGTTCGTTCACACTACTTGTTCACTATCGGTCTCGGAGAGTACTTAGTCTTGGCAGTCGATGCCTGCCATCTTCACGAGGGATTTCCGACCCCCGCTACTCTGGAGCTGGCTCACGACTTACTTGTCCTCGATACGGGGCTGTCACCCTGTATCGCGCTCCATTTCAGGAGACTTCGCGAGAACGTTCAGTCGATGCACGCCAGTCCGAACACCACATTGCCCAGAAGGCTTCGGTTTGGACTGTGCCGCGTTCATTCGCCATTACTGACGGCGTCCCATTCGGTTTCTCTTCCTGGCCGTACTGAGATGTTTCAATTCCGGCCGTTCCCTATTGCGCAAAGCAATTGCAGTGGGGATTCCCATTAGGAGATCCTGAGTTCTTCGCCTCCGTGCGGCTCCCTCAGGCTTATCGCAGCTTGGCACGTCCTTCATCGGCATCCGAGCCGAGCTATCCACCAGGTGGCACAGTAGCCACGTTGGATGTCAGCTGCAGAGCAGCTGACGATGGTACTCAACCACACGAAGTGGTCGAGGGTTGTTGGCGGTGAAGCCAACGACGATGAATGTCGACTGTAGAACAGTCGACGATGCTCAACACGCAATGGTTGAGCGCTGTTGAGTCACGGATGTGACCAACAGTCGGTACTCGACCACGGTGGTCGAGTCCAGTGAGCGCCTGGATTGCACTTACACACGGTCGTCATCGTACGTCCTCGTGGTGAACGAAGAGCGTACATAGACCCTTCCCACCCGCACTTTCGCGGGGTGGTGCATCAGTCTTCGTCGCGATTCATCGTTGCGCCGTCTCCCACTTAAGGGGCACGGTTTAAGATGAATCCCGGACGGGATGGACCCACTGGGATTCGAACCCAGGGCATCCTCCTTGCAAAGGAGGCACTCTACCACTGAGCTATGGGCCCACCTCCCGAATCGGGAGGAGGTAACGTTAGCCTTGATGGTTTGTAGGTGTCCAACTGGTCACGGCGTCGTCGAAAGGTGGGCCAGGGCAGCGCCCTGGTCCCGATCGTTAGGAGGTGATCCAGCCGCAGATTCCCCTACGGCTACCTTGTTACGACTTAAGCCCCCTTGCGGAGCCCAGATTCGACCGGCGCATGCCGGCCTCATCCGAACCCCACTCGGGTGCTTTGACGGGCGGTGTGTGCAAGGAGCAGGGACGTATTCACCGCGCGCTTCTGACACGCGATTACTACCGAATCCAGCTTCATGAGGGCGAGTTTCAGCCCTCAATCCGAACTACGATCGAGTTTAGGAGATTAGCGCCTCCTCTCGGAGTTGCATCCCATTGTCTCGACCATTGTAGCCCGCGTGTTGCCCAGCTCATTCGGGGCATACTGACCTACCGTTGCCCGTTCCTTCCTCCGCTTTGGCAGCGGCAGTCCACCTAATGTACCCAGCTACCCAAAGGGTACTGCTGGCAATTAGGAGTGCGGGTCTCGCTCGTTGCCTGACTTAACAGGACGCCTCACGGTACGAGCTGACGGCGGCCATGCACCTCCTCTCAGTAGCATCGGGTAAAGTCATCAACCTGACCGTCATTACTACTGTCGGAGCTGGTGAGATGTCCGGCGTTGAGTCCAATTAAACCGCAGGCTCCTCCGGTTGTAGTGCTCCCCCGCCAATTCCTTTAAGTTTCATCCTTGCAGACGTACTTCCCAGGCGGCCCGCTTCTCGGCTTCCCTACGGCACAGCGCAGGCTCGTAGCCTGCGCCACACCTAGCGGGCATCGTTTACAGCTAGGACGACCCGGGTATCTAATCCGGTTCGAGACCCTAGCTTTCGTCCCTCACTGTCGGATCCGTCCTCCTGAGGCGCTTTCGCCACCGGTGGTCCGTCCAGGATTACAGGATTTCACTCCTACCCCGGACGTACCCCTCAGGTCTTCCGGTCCCAAGCCGAACAGTTTCCGCTGGACGCCTGCTCGTTAAGCGAACAGATTTCCCAACGGACTTGTCCGGCCAGCTACGGACGCTTTAGGCCCAATAATATCGGCCATCACTCGGGCTGCCGGTATTACCGCGGCGGCTGGCACCGGTCTTGCCCAGCCCTTATTCGTACACCACCTTACGGTGTACAAAAGTGAAGGCTCTATGCCTTCACACTCGGAGTCCCCTTATCGCACTTGCGTACAGTGTAAAGGTTTCGCGCCTGCTGCGCCCCGTAGGGCCCGGAATCTTGTCTCAGATTCCGTCTCCGGGCACTTGCTCTCACAACCCGTACCGATTATTGGCACGGTGGGCCGTTACCCCACCGTCTACCTAATCGACCGCAGCCACATCCTGTGGCGCCGTAGCGTTTCCAGCTCCGCCCGTTCCAGGGGCGGAGCGTTATTGGGAATTAGCCTCAGTTTCCCGAGATTGTTCCCATCCACAGGGTAGTTTGGCCACGTGTTACTGAGCTTTCCGCTGCGGGTCTAAACCCGCACAACTAGCATGGCTAAATCGGACTCCGATAGCAATGGCCTCCGGCAGGATCAACCGGAATGTTTGCTGGGGTTAAACCCCAGCGACCAGAACTAAAAGTCCTGGTTTGGCGGGAACACAAAAGTGTTCCTCATAGCCACGACAAAGCGCCGTGGCCAGTTGGATGTCACCAAACCATCAAGGCTAACATCAGATTCCATCTGTACGGCGGACCGCAGGGGTGGAATCCTCATTCCTTCGGACCTGAACGTAGTCCGCGATGGGTCATAAACCCATCGGACTTCGTTCGGCCCGAGACGACGTTCGCATTTCCTCCGACGCCCCGTTATTACTTAAGGGCATCGAACCACGCTCGTGAGAGCGGGAATCGAGCCCCGGAACGGGCCGGAGGTAATGCATCAGTCGGCCGGAGAGACCCGGACGACCTCATTGTCGTGCGCATTACCTCGTATTGCCCGTTATTACTTAAGGGCATCGAACCACGCTCGTGAGAGCGAAGGTCCGAACCCGGAAGCGGGCGTCGGAAGCATACGTCAGTCACCCGGGAAACCCGAGTGACCTCATCGTCGTTCGCATTCTTCCGAAGCGCCCGGTATCACTTAAGGGCGTCGAACCAGACTCGCCGAAGGCGAGGGGTTCGACGCAAGGGCGTCGAGGCGTCAATCAGTGGCGTCGGGGTCACCGAGCCACCTCACGTCGTTCGCATCTCATCCGAGTGCCGGGTTACGTAAAACCCCATCGAACCGGAGGCGCTTCGACACGCCACCGCATACCGAGAAATCACGTGACGGCGTGCCGAGGACTACGTACGAAAATACCGCGTGGGTGGAGGTCGACCGGTCGTCCCGCGCGAGTGCGTGCGGTCGGGCCGAGTGGTGCCCACGCAGCTACCAGTAGTCGTGGGAGCGACTAAGCCGTTACGCGTCGCACACGCGAACAAAAGATTCAGCGAGCGACGTCAGTCTTCGATGTGCTTGATGCCTTCCTTGGAGACGTTCGCTTTCGTAATCTCGCCGGGCATCCAGTCGGGTTTGTCGCCAGGGGCATCCTCCTCCCACGCCCACGCTTCGTAGATGTGGACCTTGTCTGTGCCCTTCTCGCGGAGCCGGAGCTCCTTTCGGTCGGCGTCCTGTTCACTGTCGGCGACGTCCTCAATGCGGCGAGCCGCTTTGAGCGCGGCCTGCCGTGGGGTGTTCCCGCTGAAGACGCTCGTCTCGTCACCGGATTCTCGGAGCGCGAAGTTGCGCTTGCCGTCCTCACGTACCATGGTTTTGCTCCATGCTATGCGAACACAAGGACGGGTGATAAATATACCGCCGATTTTGCCGGTAGATTTATGTATCTCTTCCGCTGGTTCGGGGAAAGCGCCGACCTATCGTCCCGGCAGTCAGACGGACGTACTCGCGCCAGCGCGCGTCAACTCCAGCGGTCGGAAGAACTTAAGTACGGTGTGCGGCGAAAGGCAACGTAGACACTTCGCGATGGTTCGCAAGAAGACGCTCAGCCCGAGTGGCGCGAAAGGCGACGACGGGGAGTACCACAACGCCCACGTCAACCTCCACGAGGACGAACTGTCAGTCGCCGGCCTCGACATCGGCGACGAAGTCTTCGTCAGGGTTCGCGAGGACAAAATTATCATCCAGCGAGCCGACCAGGACGACGTCGAGCACGACTTCTGACCGGGATGTACCGGCTGGCCAAACCGCTGTTGTTCCGATTGCCCCCGGAGACCGCCCACGAGGCGATTACGGGGCTGCTCCGAGTCGCACAGCGCACACGCCTCGAGCGCGCGTACGCGGGCTACTACACTGTCGACGACGACCGACTGTCCGTCGAGGCGTTCGACCAGTCGTTCCCGAACCCCGTCGGCGTCGCGGCGGGGTTCGATAAGAACGCCGAGATACCGCGAGCGCTCGCGGCGCTCGGGTTCGGGCACGTCGAGGTCGGCGCAGTCACCGCGGAGGGACAGCCCGGCAACCCGAAGCCCCGGATGTTCCGGCTCCGAGAAGACGAGGCGCTCGTCAACCGGATGGGGTTCAACAACGCCGGCGCGGACGTCGTAGGCGAGCGCCTCGCCGAACAGCACCTCCCGGACGTACCCGTGGGTGTGAACATCGGGAAGTCGAAGTCCACGCCACTGGAAGGCGCTCCAGACGACTACCGCTACACCTACGAGCAGGTGGCGGAGGACGGCGACTACTTCGTGGTGAACGTCTCTAGCCCGAACACGCCGGGGCTGCGCGAGCTCCAGAACCGCGAACAGCTCGCGGCGATTCTGGAGACGCTTCAGGACGCGGGCGCGGCGCCCCTGCTCGTGAAGCTCTCGCCGGACCTCCACCGCGACGCCGTGGTCGACGCCGTCGACCTCGCGAACGAACTCGGGCTTGACGGCGTCGTCGCGACGAACACGACGACCGACCGGCCCGACTCGCTCCGGAGTCCGAACGCCGCGGAGACGGGCGGGCTCTCCGGACGGCCGATTCGCGAGCGCGCGACCGACCAGGTGCGGTTCGTCGCCGAGCGCACGGACCTCCCGGTGGTCGGCGTGGGTGGCGTGTTCACGGCGGAGGACGCCTACGAGAAGATTCGCGCGGGCGCGTCCGTCGTTCAACTGTACACGGGCCTCGTCTACCGCGGCCCCGGCATCGCCCGCGACATCAACGGGGGGCTGCTCGAACTGCTGGACCGCGACGGCTTCGCGTCCGTGGAAGACGCGGTCGGTGCGGACCGCTAGTTATCGGAGCGCGTCGAGTGCGAACTCGAAGCCGGCGACCGGTACTTCGACGTCGTGGTCGACGATGACTGCGGGGTGGAGTTCCCCGATGACGCCGACGTCCTCGCCGTCGATGACGACGCTCGCAGCGCGGCCGTCGATGAACGACGGGTGGTCGGTGGCGGGCGTTTCGAGGTCGACGTGGAATTCCTCGCAGAGCGCCGCGAGTCGCGCCTTAGCGTCCTCGTAGGACGCGTCGTAGTGCGCGAGCACAGCGGCGACGGTGCGGCGTTCGGCGACACCCGTTTCCGTGGCGTCGTCGACGTGCGCGGCGAACCCGATTTCGGCGAGGTTCTGCGGGTACGACCGGTGCGTGTTGTTCTCCAGGACGGAGACGAGCGACGGCAGCGCCCACGTGCGGAGGATGGTGAAGTCCTCGCTGTACGGCTCGTCGATGGTCGCAGGGGCTGCTGCACCGACGACGTCGTCGTCGGGAGAGATGCGCATGCGCTCGAAGTTGTCGGCCTCGTTGGTCATGTTGAAGTTCAGGAGGTCCTCGAAGCCGAGGCCGACGAGCGTCTCCCGGATGGCAGCCTCCAGTCGCGACGTCTCCGTGCGACCGCCGATGGTGCCGACGTCGGGGTAGCGCGGCACGAGGTTGTTGAACCCGTACGCGCGCCCGATGTCATCGACGACGTCGACGGGATGGAGGACGTCGACGCGGTACGGCGGAATCTCCACCTCGTAGGTGAGTTCGTCGCCGCCCTCAGGCTCGGCATCGAGACCCGCACGTTCGGCGAGGTCGACGACCTCGTCGGGTTCGAAGTTGATGCCCAGCAGCGTCTCGACGCGCTCGTGGGGGACGCGCTTGGTCCGGACCTCGAAGTCGGGGCGCACGAGTTCGGTGTCGGCGTACTCGACGTTGACGTCCTCGACGGTGGCGCCGCGCGCGTCGAGGGCGTAACAGATGATGGCGCACATCCGGTCGATGGTCCACTGGTCGGTGCCGGTGAGTTCGACGAACAGCTCTCGGGAGTCCGTCGAGACCTCGGTGCGGCGGCCGTTGATGACCGGCGGGAAGCTGAACATCCCGATGTCGTCGTAGATGGCGGGGTAGCGGTCGTAGTTCTCGAGCAGGTCAGCGTACTGCTCGCCGGTCGGGTGTTCAGTGAGGACTTCCGCGGGCGTGCGTTCGGCGTCGTCGTCGAGCGGCACGAACGTGTCGCCGTCCGGCTCGATACCGGTGTACGTGATAGAGCGCCCAGTGGGGCCGTCCTCGCCGCTGACAGACTCGCCTTTCAGCATCGCGAGGTCGTGGATGCCGATAGCACCTTTCGCGCGCTTGCGCCCCATCGTCGCATGGAGCTTCTCTTGGAGTTGGATGAGCGAGTCGAGGGCATCCTCGTCGAGGTCGACGCCGCGAATCACGGCGCCCGTGACGCAGGGCCGCTCGTCGGGGACGTCCTCGACGTTAATGGTCCACTCGGCGCTGTTCGTGTCCGGGACGTAGACGCCCCGGGTGTCGCCGTAGTGGTAGCGCAGCGAGCGCGCGATGCCCTCCACGGAGAGGCGGTCGAGGCGGTCGGCCTCGAACTCGAGTTTGAACTCGCCGTCGTCGGTCTCGCCTTCGTACTCGATGCCGAGCCCGAAGAGGTCGTCTTTGAGCTCGTCGTCGCTCTTCTCGGTGTGGCCGGTCAGCGTGCGGAGTTCGTCGGGGTCGATGTCGACGACGGGCATCAGTACACCACCTCCGCGTCCCGCAGGAACTCAAGGTCACACAGCGTCCCGTGGACGTCGCGGATGTCCTCGAAGCCGGTGACGAGCATCAGCAGCCGTTCGAGGGCGAGCCCCCACGCCATCACGTCGGCTTCGACGCCGAGCGGTTCGAGCATCTCCGGGCGGAAGATGCCGGAGTTCCCGATTTCGATGAGTTCGCCGGTCTCGGGGTGGCGGCCGAACAGCTCGAACGACGGCTCCGTGTAGGGATTATAGGTTGGCTTGAACTCGATGTCCGTGATGCCGAACTGGCTGTAGAACTCCTGGAACGTCCCCATGAGGTCCCGGACGGAGAGGTCTTCGGCCATCACCCAGCCCTCGATTTGGAAGAACTCCAGGAGGTGCGTGGCGTCGAGCGTGTCGTTGCGGTAGGCCTTCTCGACGCTGAAGTACCGCGCGGGTGCTTCCACCTCCTCGCCGGCGACGCCGGAGAGGTAGCGGGCGGTGAGACTCGTCGTGTGCCCGCGGAGCGCGAGCGCACGCGCGAAGTCCTCGTTCCACGGCGAGTGGTAGCCGTCGCCGTCCGGCCCGACGCCCTCGCGGTGGGCGCGTTCGACGCGCTCGACGAGGTCTTCGGGTAACTCGTCGATTTTCTCGGGCTGCTCCAGTGCGAACCGGTCCCAGTGGTTGCGCGCGGGGTGGTCCTGGGGCATGAACAGGCAGTCGTTGATGTAGAAGTCCGCGTCGACGTGCGGCCCCTCCATCTCCTGGAACCCCATCCCGACGAGCACCTCTTTGACGCGCTCAGATGCCTGCCGGAGCACGTGGGTCTTCCCGGGCGTGTACTCGCCGGCGTCGGCTTCGACGTTGTAGTCGGCGAACTCGGCGTCGCGCCACTCGCCGGACGCGAGCATGTCGGGCGGGAGCTGGCCGACTTCCTCGGCGGCTTCGACGCCCGCCATGAGTTCGGTGACGCCGGCCTCCGTCAGCAGCACCGACCGGACGGTGCGCTCGCGGACGGCGACGAGGTCGCGGCGCGCCAACTGGTCGAGCGCGTCGTCGTCTTCGACGGCCTCGCCCGCGGCCAGCGTTTCGAGTGCAGCGGCCTCCGCGTCCTCGCTGGGGTCGGCGTCGGGGGCCGCGGAGAGGTCGCCGCTGTCGATGCTCCCGTAGCCCTTCCGGGCGTAGTTCGAGAGCGCGATGTCGACCTGCGGGCCCTCCAGCCCGGACGCGCCGATGACCTCGCCCATCGAGACCGGGTCGTCGTCGGCACCGGCGTCGAGGGCGGCCTCGTAGAGCCGAACCTCCGGCAGCCCGTTTTCGGCGTACTCGCGGCCTTCCTCGGTCAGTTCGACCTCCTCTTCGGTTTCTTCGACGACGTCCACGAGGCCGGCGTCCGCCAGCTCGAACGCCGCGCCCGTGACCGTCTCCGGCGGCCGCTCGATGGCGGCCGCGAGGTCGGCGATACGTCTCGGTTCGTCGGCGCTCGCCGCTTCGAGCACCGCGACCTGCTGTGGTGGCAGTTTCATTGTGCGTAGGGGTGTGTGGCAGTCAGTTATCCGTTCCGCTCCCAGCCCGAACGAGCGGGTTCGGCCCCGCGACGGCTCCCGCCGCCGTTGGGCGTCCACCGGCTCGCTCAGGCGAAGAAGAAATCGAACCCCGGAGCCGCGGCTGCTCGACGTGCGCTGCGACCGGCGCGAGGTTCGGACGCCATGTGCGGGAGCATGGCACGGCCAGTGAAAAGAATTCCGTCAGCGGCCCGCTCGGGCCGAGTCCGTGACCGTCTACAGTCCGCCGCGCGCCGAGTTCAGTTCGACGTCGAGGCCCTCCAGCACTTCCTCGGCTTCCTCGCGTTTCTCCTGGTGGTCCTCGAGGAATTCCGCCATGAGTTCGGCCGCCTCCTCCTTGCAGCCGCCGCAGAGCCGCTCGCCGCCCGCACACTCCTCGTAGACCCGCTCGGCGAACTCATCGTCGTCGCCGGCGAGGAGGTAGGCGTACAGCTCGTAGACCGGGCACTTGTCGGGTTCGCCGCCGAGTTCGCGCTGCTTCTCGGCGGTCTCGCGGCCGCCCGTCGTCGCGGCCTTGACCTTGTCGTAGCCGTCCTCGGGGTCGTCGAGGAGGCTGATGTGGCTGGCGGGAATCGAGGACGACATCTTCCCGCCGGTGAGCCCGGTCATGAAGCGGTGATAAATCGACGACGGCGGCACAAAGCCGTAGCCGCCGTGGTCGACTTCGACGGCGAGCGCGAGGTCCTCGGCGGTCTCGCGGTCGATTTCGAAGGCGTCGACGTGGCCCTCGAAGACGCGCTTCTCGCCGGCGACCTCGTCGATGAGGGCCTCGAAGGCCTCGTCGGTCGCCTGCCGGTCGAAGAATCGAATCCGCGGTCGGAGCGGCTCCATCCCCGCGTTTTCGAGCTTCCTGACGACCGACTCGACCACTTCGTCGTCGTAGGCGGCCGCGAGGTCAGCGGCCTCGCGCAGCCAGTCGGCGGCCTCCACGCAGCGCGGAGAGCCGTGGTCCTCGGCGTACTGCTCGCGGGCGTCGTAGGCCGCGGCGACCAGCGGGCGCTCGTCGTCGTCGAACGCGACGCTGGCGTACGCCTCCGTGACCTTGAAGTAGCGCGTGCGCTCGGCGAGGTCCCGCGCGAGCCGCATGTGGGGGTCCTGGTCGGGACCGACCGGAATCACGGTGGGCTTGGACTCTTCGAGCTGCGGGTAGAGGATGTCCGCCATCTGGGTGACGACGCTCTGCATGTGCGAGACGTCGGTCTCGCCGTCGAACCCGTAGATGGCTTCGAACTCCGAGAAGTTCGCCTCCGCGCCGAGCTCGAACGCCAAATCCTGGAGTTCGCGGTTCGCGGACTGGCGGTAGAGCGTGCCCTCCTCGGCGTCGAAGCCGAGCGCGAGCAGGCTGAGGAGGTAGTCTTTGGCGTGCTCGTCGATTTCGTCCCACGAGAGCCCGCGGGCGGCGTGGGCTTCGAGGTCGGCGATGAGCGCGTACGCGTCTGCGCCCTGCTGTTGGTGCCAGATGATTTCGTCGAACACCATCTTGTGGCCGATGTGGGGGTCGCCGGTTGGCATGAACCCCGACAGCGCGGCGAACGGCTCGTCGTTGCGCATTGCGTCGGCGACGCGGCGGTAGTCGCGGTGCCCGAAAATGATGGCGCGGCGCATCAGGAAGTGCGGGTCGGGCACTTCGTCGATGACGTCGTCGAAGGACTCGATGCCGAACTCGTCGAAGAGCTTGCGGTAGTCCGAGACCGTCGAGGAGCCCCACGGGTCGAGGGCGACGCTGTCGGCTCCCGGCGCGTCCTCGCCGTCCGTCTCGTTGTCTGTGTCGGTCATAGTTAGGGGGTGAGCCTGCTCACGGAGAGCCAGCGAATCGTGTCCGCACTGGGACTGTCGAGCGCAAAAACCATTCGCTTCCGGACCCCGTGGGCGAGACGCACGTCCAGCGAGATGTCCCGCGGCGCGAACACGTAGCCCGCGGGGAGCACGCGCACGAGCAGCTCGGAGTGGCCGAGCTCGTCGACGGACTCGACCTCGCTGTAGACGCGGAAGTCCGCACCGAATTTGAACCCGGTCTTGGGAACCATGTCGCGGTCGCGCAGTGCCCGGTAGACGCGCAGTCGACGGTCGAAGCGGTCGGCCTCGCCCGCCCGTCCGCGTTCCACGACCGCTTCGACGTCGTCGTCCCCGAGGTCGAGGACGCCCTGCGCGGCCAGGTACGCGGCTTCCAGCAGCGAGAGCTGGAGCGCGTCGTACTCGGCCGCCCGCCCGCCGAGTGGCTGCCCGTAGAACCCCTGTTCGTGGAGTTCGCTGGGCGCGTCCCAGACGAGCACCCGGTCTTCGAGCAGCGTGCCGCGGACGCCCATCGGCGGGGTGAAGTCGGTGTTCCCGTCGGGCTCGGTGGCGGCCACGTCGAGGTACGTGATTTCGCTCTCCTCGTCGACGACCGCGAGCACGACGTCGCCGAGGTCGTCGGCGGGTATCGTCGCGCGCTCGTCGACGACGCGAATCCGGTGTTTCACGACGCCGTCGCCGGGCCCCTTCCCGCGCGGGAAGACCACGAAGTCGCCGTCGCCGGGGTCGTCCCACCACGGCTGGCGGTCGGGCGCGAGGTAGAACCCGCGGTCGCGGAGGTCCGCGTAGACGAGGAAGCGCGCGGCGAAGCCGGCCTCCCGGCCGGTGAAAAAGTCCCGGAACCCCGCGCCGTCGACGGCGTCGAGGTCGCCGCGGAAGAGGAGGTGAGCGGCCTCCACGAGCGACAGCGCGATGGCGTTGCCGTCAAGCGGGTGGCCGTAGCCGCGGGCGTCGTGGAACCGCTGGCGGGCGTCGCCGCCGACCCGGACCTCGTCGCCGTGTAGCTCGCCGTCCATACCGGGAGTGTCGCGCGCCCGACGTTCAACTGTTGCGGTCGCGCCCTCCCGCACTCGGCGTCCGCTCGCAGTCGCCGTCGAGACACCGCCGCCCGCTCGGCGTCTCGAGGACCGGGAGCCCACACTCGCAGGTGCCGTCGACGGTGCCACGAGGCAGCCGGTAGCTGGCGGCGCACTCCGGACAGGTCGCGTGGAGGCCGCGGTCGGCCTCGATTTCGAGTGCGGCGCCACACCGACACGACCACTCGCCGTCGAAGCGCTCGGCGACGACGTCGGCGATGGGCGTGCAGTCGCGGTCCAGACACGCCGTCACCTCGCCGCCGCGCTCCACCCGCAACTGGGGGAGTCCGCAGTCCGGACAGGCTTCGTCGACGACGGCGGCGTCCCGCGGAATCGCGTAGCTCGTCCGACAGTCGATGCAGACGACACGCCCGCCGTCCCGCACGAGCGTCCCGTCGCACTCGCACGTGCCGACCGGCGGCCCGGCGGGCGACGCGGGGTAGTGGGCGTCGCCGTGCTCGGTCGCGCTCTCCACGACGAGGCGCTCGTCGCCGTCCGCCGCGTCGATGCGGAACCCGCGAGCGTCCCGCGTGTACCGGACGACGCCCGGGCGCGTGAGCCACGCCGCGGGCTGGTAGCCGTCCGCGTCGTGGACGAGCACGGTGTCGTCGGGCTTCACGATGACGACGACGTCCCCGCGGAGGTCGCGCTCGGTTCGCCCATCGCTCTCGTAGCGGACGGCACACTCGCCGGCGAGCACGCGAATCGCGTCCTGCATGGCCCGGATTGGTCCCGGTTTCGTACTTGAACCTACGCGCTACTCCACGCGCACCGTCCGCGTCTCGGTGACGGGAAGCAGCGGGAGCTCGGAGAAGGAGACGGTGACCTCGAATTCGAGAACGTCGGCGTCCGCGCCGAACACGCCCACAGGAACCGAAAGTTCGTCGTCCAGGTAGCCCGTGGTTTCGGTCATCTCCACGCCGTTGACGGTGACCGCGACGCCCGCGCTCGCGCCGCCAGCGCTGTTGCGGACGACGACCTCGCACATCTGATTGTCGCCGACCGCGATGCTGTCCGGGAGGTCGCTCCAGTCGACGGTGACGTCGGGCATGTCGGCGGCCTGCTCGGAGACGCTCTCGGCGACGCCCGGGCCGAGCCCGGCGGCTTCGAGGCCGTCCTTCCCAGCCTCGCGGACATCCGCGGGCGTCTCGATGCCCTCGTCGGCGAGCTTGTGGGCGCGGCCGGCGGCGACCCCGTCGAGCGCGGTCAGGCCGACTGCGTCCTCGGGGACGCCGGTGTCGATGCGGGCTTCGAGGCACGCCGCGACGTTCGCACCCGCGGGGTCGTCGTAGCGCTCGAAGAACGCGCCCAGCGCGGCGAGCAGGCGGAGCGCGTTCTGCTTGATGACCCACGCGTCCGAGCGCAGTTCCGGCGGAACGGAGCCGTCCATGCTCGCGCGCAGGATTGCGAGGACTTTCCGCGGACCGGAGTCGAGGTCGCTGCCTTCGCTCCCCAACACGCTGTCGACGGCGTCGCGCTCGGACTTGCGCGCGCTCACGCTGTCGAACTCGCCGGCGTTCGCGACCGCACGGAGCACGCTGCCGGCGTCCCCGTCGCCGTCCGCCACGTCGCGGAACTCGCGGGCGGTGTCCAGGCGGAGGTAGTACGTCGACGCGAGCACGCCCAGCCGGGTCGCGGAGAGCCCGAGGTCGTCGTCGGTCTCCACGAATCCCTCCTCCACGAGGTCGTCGAGCGTGTCCCGGACGCGGTCCCGGAGCCCCGGGAAGTCGTACTCGTCGGGCTCGGACTGGGCGCGTTGATAGTAGAACGTCGTCTCCAGCCAGTCCATCACGTCGCCCAATCCTCGAATCGTGCCCATCGCGATTTCGGCGTTCAGGTGCTCGGCGAGGTTGCCCGCGAGCCGCGACTCGATCTCCTTGCCCTCGCGGAGGAGCTCGCGGTACATGTCGGCGTCCGACTCGTCGCAGACCACCCAGCCGTAGCCGACGTCGTCGTAGCCGGGACGGCCCGCGCGACCGAGCATCTGGAGGACGTCCAGCGGGCTCATGTCGACCTCGCCTTCGAGGGGGTCGTGGAGCTTCGTGTCCCGGATGACGACGCAGCGCGCGGGGAGGTTGACGCCCCACGCGAGCGTCGACGTCGAGAAGAGGATTCGAATCTTGCCCTCGCGGAACCACTCCTCGACGAGGTTCTTGTCGTGCGTGGAGAGGCCGGCATGGTGGAAGGCGACGCCGTCCAGCACGGACTTCCGGAGCGTCGCGTTGTCCAGCTCCTCGGCCGCCGTGTGGAACTCGTAGTCGCCTCGCGAGCCAACGGGAATGTCGCGCTCGCCGATTTCGTCTCTGGTCTTCTTCGCGGCTTGCACGGTGTCCTGCCGGCTGGAGACGAACACGAGCGCCTGCCCGTCCTCGCGCAGGTGGGGTTCGACGAGGTCCAGCGTCGTGAACAGCCGGCGGTACTTGTCCGCGAACGGGTTGTCGCCGTGCGTGTACGTCCGCACGCCCGCGTGGAGGTCCACGGGACGGTAGTCATCGCCGAACTCGAAGGTCGTCTCGGGTTCCGCGTCGAGCCACGCCGCGACGTCGTCGATGTTCGGCATCGTCGCCGACAGTGCGACCACGCGCGGGTCGCAGAGCCGCCGCCAGCGCGACACCACCACTTCCAGCACGCTGCCGCGCTTCTCGGAGTCGAGCAGGTGGACCTCGTCGATGACCACGCAATCGACGTCCGTGACGAACGAGTAGCGCGGCGAGTCGTGTTTCCGGGTGGCGGAGTCGGCCTTCTCGGGCGTCATCACGAGCACGTCCGCGCGCTCCGCTCGCCGGGGGTTGAGGTCGCGCTCCCCGGTGACGACGTACACCGAGTAGCCGAGCTCCTCGAAGCGCTCCCACTCGGATTCCTTCTCGTTGGTGAGCGCGCGCAGCGGTGCGACGAACACCGCGGTGCCGCCGGCGTCGAGGGTCTGGCAGATGGCCAGTTCCGCGAGCGCGGTCTTCCCGCTGCCCGTCGGGGCGGACGCGACGACGTTGGCCTCGGAGTTCACAAGCGCCGGCACCGCCTCGCGCTGCATCTCGTTGAACTCGTCGAAGGGAAAGGCGTCGGCGAACTCGGGGACGACCTCGGCGACTTCCATCACCAGTTGGGGAAGGCGGGTGGGCGGATAGGCGTTTCCTTAGTGGCGTGGTTCGGAAGGAGCGAACGAAGTGAGCGACTGAGAACCACGTCGACGCGAGCGGTGAACGGAGTGAACCGCGAGCGGCGTGAGTCGGAGGGAGAACGAGTCCGAGCGCACCGAGAACCACGTCGACGCGAGCGCTCAGTCCGCCGCATCCGTGGCCATCGAGGACGCGACGCGTTCGAGCAGGCCGCGGTCCGTCGAGTAGTAGAAGTAGGCGGTGACGCCGACGGCGGCGACGACGTTCGACAGCGTAATCGCCCAGAACGCGGCGTACACCGGGACCGAGAGCACGACCACGTACGCGCCGACGACCGCGATGGGAAGCCGGACGACCCAGTACTGGAGCATCGTTGCGACCATCGACACCTGGGTCTTGCCGGCGCCGTTGAACCCGCCCTGCACGGGGTAGATGAGGCCGAACGTCCAGTAGCCGAGCGCGAGAATCTGGAGGTACGCGACCGTGTACGCGAGCGCGTCGCCGTCGAGGCTGGGCGCGAACACGTCCGCGAGGAGGACGGGAGCCGCGAACTGGACGACGCCGACGAGCGCGAGGGCGACCGTCGCGACGCCCGCGGCGAGCCACGCTGCGCGGGTCGCCCGAGCGGGGCGCTCCGCGCCGAGGTTCTGGCCGACGACGCTGGCGACCGCGCTCCCGACGGCGATGGCGGGGACGAACGCGAGCGTGGAGATACGCATCCCGACAGTGTACGCCGCGAGTCCCGCGCTTCCGCCGACGCCGGAGACGACGGCGACCATGAGGAGGCGCGCGGTCTGTCGGCCGCCCTCCTGGCCGGCCTTCGGCACGCCGATTTCGAGAACCTCGCGCAGGGAATCGAGCCGAAGCCGCATCGCCTCGCGCGTGTACGCGAAGTCGGTGAATTCGGTGGCGGCGAGCGCGTCGGCGACACCGAACCCGGCGACGTAGCCGGCGGCGGTGCCGAGTGCGGCGCCGAGGACGCCGTAGCCAGCGAAGCCGGCGATGCCCCAGCCGACGACGAGGAACGGGTCGAGAACGACGTTGACGGCGACGACGACGGTGTTGACGACGAGCGCCGCGCGGGAGTCCCCCCAGCCGACGAACGCGCCCTCGATGGCGTCGCTCATCCCGCCGAACACCATCCCGGCGAGGACGACGACGAGGTAGAGCGCGCCGAGTTCGACGACCGCCTCGCCGGGGTCGAACAGCGCGAGAGCGTCGGCGGCGAAGACGTACGCGAGCACGAGCGCCGCGAGGTTGAACACGAGCGCGACGACGACGGCGTGGAAGGCGGCGCGGCGCGCGGCCCCGTCCTTCTCGGCGCCGGCGTGCTGGGCGACCAGGACCTGCGCGCCGGTCAGCGCGATGCGGTTGCCGAGCGTCAGGAGCGCGAGTACCGGCGCGACGAGTCCGACGGCGGCGACGGCCGCCTCGCTGATGCGGCCGAGCCAGCCCGCGTCGACGACCTGCTGGAGGACGACGACGTACTGCTGGACGACGAGAGGAGCGGCGACGTAGAACAGCGCGCGGGAGAGCGGGCCGTCAGTTATCTCCTCGCGAGACACGTCAAACATTTTTCTGGTTGAGGGTAGTTTGCACGTCCGAGCGCCCCCTCTTTAACGTGTGGGTCCGCTCGCAGGACGCGTCACTGGCGGCGCGAACCCCACAGTTTTTGCAGTCCCCCGCGAAGGGTGGTCTATGAGCAGTCGGCGGAAGCCGGACTGGCTGAAGATGCGGCCGCCGTCCGGCGAGCGGTTCACGGACATCAAGGAGACGCTCCGGGAGCACGACCTCCACACGGTCTGCGAGGAGGCGTCCTGCCCCAACATGGGCGAGTGCTGGAGCGGCCGCAACGGCCCGGGCACAGCGACGTTCATGCTGATGGGCGACCGGTGTTCGCGGGGCTGCAACTTCTGTGACGTCCAGACCGGCGGGATGGAGCCGCTGGACCCCGACGAGCCCGCGAACGTTGCCGAGTCCGTCGCGAAAATCGGACTGGACTACGTCGTCCTCACCTCCGTCGACCGCGACGACCTCGACGACCAGGGCGCGGGCCACTTCGCGCAGACGATTCGGGAAATCAAGGAGCGCGACCCCTCGATTCTGGTGGAGGTGCTGATTCCGGACTTCCGAGGCGAGGAGCACCTCGTCCGGAAGATTATCGACGCCGCCCCGGACGTCATCGCACACAACGTCGAAACGGTCGAACGGCGCCAGTTCCCGGTACGTGACCGCCGTGCGGGCTACGAGCAGTCCCTCTCCGTGCTCGACCAGGTGGACCGCGAGTCCGACATCTACACGAAGACGAGCCTGATGCTCGGCGTCGGCGAGTACGACCACGAGGTCTACCAGGCGCTGGGCGACCTCCGCGAGGTCGGCGTGGACGTGGTGACGCTCGGCCAGTACCTCCAGCCATCGCGCTCGCACCTCGACGTCGCCGACTACGTCCACCCCCAGAAGTTCGAGACGTGGCGCCGCGTCGCCGAGGAGGAGTTCGACTTCCTCTACTGCGCCTCCGGCCCGATGGGGCGGTCTTCCTACAAAGCCGGGGAGCTGTTCGTCGACGCCGTGCTGCGGGAGGGGAAAAGCATCGAGGAGGCGCGCAGCGAGGCGCGACAACGGAGCGCCTCGGACTGAGCGAGCGGCGTCAGCCGCGAGCAGGGAGGACGCCCGGAGGGCGGCCTCCGACTGACCCGATATCCGCACGGGCCCAGAACCCGGCAATACTTCGCGTAGGGTGTCTGTCCGCCCAATTTACCAACCTAGTATCGGACGTTCAGCGAGTTCCGCCCGGAAAGAGTGAACAGGAGTGGTGAAAAACGCCGCGTCGGTGACCCGCTAGAAAGACCGTTACGAAAATCATATGGTCGCAGGGGGCGATTCTCTACACATGTCAGGACGGGGGTACCCGTGACTGCGACCGTGCACCGAGAACCCGACGACATGGTTCGGGTGCTCGACGAGGACGGCGAGCTCGTCGACGGCGCCGAGGTTCCGGACCTCGACGACGACGAGCTCGTCGAAATGTACCGGACGATGAAGCTCGCTCGGCGCTTCGACGAGCGGGCGGTGAGCCTCCAGCGGCAGGGTCGCATCGGCACGTACCCGCCGCTGTCCGGCCAGGAGGGTGCGCAGGTCGGCTCGGCGATGGCGCTCGGTAACGACGACTGGATGGTGCCGAGCTACCGCGAGCACGCCGCCGCGCTCGTGCAGGGCCTCCCGCTGAAACAGACACTTCGACTCTGGATGGGCGACGAGAACGGCGCGCGCGTCCCCGAGGACGTGAACCTGTTCACCGTCGCAGTGCCCATCGCGTCCCAGATTCCACACGCGACTGGGCTGGCGTGGGCGTCGAAGCTCAAGGACGAGCAGGACAAGGCGTTCCTCTGTTACTTCGGGGACGGCGCGACCAGCGAGGGCGACTTCCACGAGGGGCTGAACTTCGCGGGCGTCTTCGACACGCCGAACGTGTTCTTCTGCAACAACAACCAGTGGGCCATCAGCGTGCCTCGCGAGCGCCAGACGGCGTCGAAGACGCTCGCACAGAAGGCCGAGGCGTACGGCTTCGAGGGCGTGCAAGTCGACGGGATGGACCCGCTGGCGGTCTATGCAGTGACGAAAGCAGCCATCGAGAAGGCCAAGGACCCCGCAGAGGGCGAACTCCGGCCGACAATGATAGAGGCGGTCCAGTACCGGTTCGGCGCGCACACGACCGCCGACGACCCCTCCGTCTACCGTGAGGAGGAAGAGGTCCAGAAGTGGAAGGCGAAGGACCCGATTCCGCGTCTGGAGAAGTTCCTGCAGCGGACCGACCGGCTGGACGACGAGACGGTCACGGACATCGAGGAGGACGTCGAGGACCGCGTGGCGGACGCCATCGCTGCCGCCGAAGAGACGCCGCGGCCCGACCCCGTGGAGATGTTCCAGAACGTCTACTCGGAGATGCCCCAGCGGCTCGAGAAACAACTGGAGTGGTTCCAGTCCATCCGCGCCGAACACGGCGACGAAGCGCTACTGGAGGACTAACATGGGAGAGAACTTGACGCTAGTGCAGGCGGTACGGGACGGCCTCCGCGACGAGATGGCCGAGGACGACGACGTGCTCGTCATGGGCGAGGACGTCGGGAAGAACGGCGGCGTGTTCCGCGCGACCGAGGGACTCTACGACGAGTTCGGCGAGGAGCGCGTCATCGACACGCCGCTGGCGGAGTCGGGCATCATCGGTACCGCCATCGGGATGGCCGCGTACGGCCTGAAGCCGGTGCCCGAAATCCAGTTCTCCGGGTTCATGTACCCGGGCTTCGACCAGATCGTGAGCCACATGGCGCGGCTGCGGACGCGCTCCCGCGGCCGGTTCACGTGTCCGATGGTGTTGCGCGCGCCGTTCGGCGGCGGCATCCGCGCGCCCGAACACCACTCCGAGTCGAAGGAAGCGTTCTACGTCCACGAGCCCGGGCTGAAGGTCGCGATTCCGAGCACACCCCACGACGCGAAGGGAATGCTCATCGCGGCGATTCGCGACCCGGACCCCGTCGTCTTCCTCGAACCGAAGAAAATCTACCGCGCGTTCCGCGAGGAGGTACCGGACGGCCCCTACGAGGTCGAACTCGGGGAGGCCGCGGTGCGCCGCGAGGGTAGCGACGTCTCCGTGTTCACGTGGGGCGCGATGACCCGGCCGACGCTGGAAGCCGCAGAGAACATGGCGGACGACGTGGACGTGGAGGTCGTGGACCTCCGAACGCTGAGCCCGCTCGACGAGGAGACCGTGGTGGCGTCCTTCGAGAAGACGGGCCGAGCGGCCATCGTCCACGAGGCGCCGAAGACGGCGGGCGTCGGCGCGGAGCTCACGGCGACGCTCCAGGAGGAAGCGCTGCTTCACCAGGAAGCACCGATCAAGCGCGTCACGGGGTTCGACGTGCCGTTCCCGCTGGCCGCGCTGGAAGACTACTACCTGCCCGAACCCGAGCGCATCGAGTCGGGCATCCGGGAGACCGTGGAGTTCTGAGATGACACGAGAGTTCAAGCTACCGGACGTCGGCGAGGGCGTAGCGGAGGGCGAAATCGTCAGTTGGCTGGTCTCGGAGGGTGACACCGTCACCGAGGACCAGCCGGTCGCCGAGGTGGAGACCGACAAGGCGGTCGTCGAGGTCCCGTCCCCGGTGAACGGTACAGTCCGGAAACTGCACTACGACGCGGGTGACGTGGTGCCCGTCGGCGACGTCATCGTCACCTTCGACGTGGAGGGCGAAGCCGCCGAAGCGGCGGACAAATCGACGGGCGAGGAGGCCACCGAGGAGCCAGAGGGCGCGACGGAATCCGCGACCGAGCAGGCGTCGACGCGGACGTTCGCGCCGCCGAGCGTGCGCCGACTCGCGCGCGAACTCGACGTGGACCTCGATGCCGTGGAGGGCACGGGACCGTCGGGCCGCGTGACCGAGGGCGACGTGCGCGCGGCGGCGGAAGGCCACGCGACCGAGCCACAGGAGGAGCCACCGGACGAGGTGCGCTCGGCCGTCGAGCCGGTCGGCGAGCAGGCCGCCGAGCACACGGAAGCCGAGACACCCGCGATGGAGTCGGCGACCGAACCGGCGGGCCGCGAGACGACGCTCGCCGCGCCCGCGACCCGCGGGCTCGCGAAGGAACTCGGCGTGAACATCCACGACGTGCCGGCCGTCGAGGAGCGCGACGGCGAGGCGTTCGTCACTGCCGAAGCGGTCCAGAAGTACGCTGAAGGCGGTTCCGCCGCACAGGGCGAGACGACGGCGCCCGAGCCCGAACGCGAGCTCGTCGAGGGCGGCGAGACGACGCAGCCGTACCGCGGCGTCCGCCGCAGCATCGGCGAGCAGATGGCGGAGTCGAAGTACACCGCGCCCCACGTCACGCACCACGACACGGCGGTCATCGACGACCTCGTGGAGACTCGCGGAAAGCTCAAGGAGCGCGCGGCCGAGCGGGACGTAAAGCTCACGTACCTGCCGTTCGTGATGAAGGCGGTTGTCTCGGGGCTGCAGGAGTACCCGATTCTGAACTCCGAACTCCGCGAGGACGAGGACGAAATCGCGCTCAAGCACGAGTACAACGTCGGCATCGCGGTGGCGACCGACCACGGGCTGATGGTGCCGGTCGTGAAGCACGTCGACCAGAAGTCCATCATCGAACTCGCCGAGGAGGTGAACGAACTCGCGGCGAAGGCCCGGGACCGCTCGATTTCCCGGTCGGAGATGCAGGGCGGGACGTTCACCGTCACGAACTTCGGCGCGGTCGGCGGCGAGTACGCGACGCCCATCATCAACTATCCCGAGACCGCGATTCTCGGGCTGGGCGGCATCGACGAGCGGCCAGTCGCCGAGGACGGCGAGGTGCGGGCGGCCCACACGCTGCCGCTGTCGCTGTCCATCGACCACCGCGTCATCGACGGCGCGGAGGCCGCGCGGTTCACGAACCACGTGATGGAGCGACTGACTGACCCCGAACTACTACTACTCGAATAATGGTTGTTGGAGACGTATCCACTGGAACGGACGTGGCGGTCGTCGGCGGCGGGCCGGGCGGCTACGTCGCGGCGATTCGCGCCGCACAGCTCGGCCTCGACGCGACGCTCGTGGAGATGGACGCCTACGGCGGGACGTGCCTGAACTACGGCTGCATCCCCTCGAAGGCCCTGATTACGGCGACGGACGTCGCCCACGACGCGGGCAACGCCGAGGAGATGGGCGTGTACGCCGACCCCGACGTGGACTTCGGGGAGATGGTCGCCTGGAAGGACGGCGTCGTCGACCAGCTCACCGGCGGCGTCGAGAAGCTCTGCAAGGCCAACGGCGTCAACCTCATGGAGGGCCGCGCGGAGTTCGCGGGCAACGACAAGCTCCGCGTCGTCCACGGCGGCGAGGGCCAAGGGTCAGAAACCATCGAGTACGAGCACTGCATCGTCGCGACGGGCTCGCGGCCCATCGAAGTGCCGGGCTTCGAGTTCGACGCCGACCCCGTCCTCGATTCGCGGCAGGCGCTCGCGATGGACGACCTCCCGGACTCCATCGTGGTCGTGGGCGCGGGCTACATCGGGATGGAGATTTCGACCGTGCTCGCGAAGCTCGGCGTCGACATCACCGTCGTGGAGATGCTCGACGAGGCGCTAGCGGGCTACCCCGACGACCTCACCCAGCCCGTCAAGCAGCGCGCGGAGGACCTCGGCATCGACTTCGAGTTCGGGCTCGCCGCCGACTCCTGGGCGGAGTCCGGCGACGGCGTCGTCGTCACCGCCGAGGACGAGGACGGCGACACGACCGAGTTCGAGACCGACAACGTGCTCGTGGCGGTCGGCCGCGAGCCGGTGACGGACACGCTGAACCTGGACGCAATCGACCTCGAGCCGAACGAGGACCGCCGCCTCGAGACCGACGACCAGGCGCGCACGGCCGTCGAGAACGTCTTCGCCATCGGGGACGTCGCGCCCGGGCCGATGCTCGCGCACAAGGCCAGCAAGGAGGGGCAGGTCGCGGCCGAAGTCGCGGCCGGCGAGCCCGCGGCGCTGGACTACCAGGCCATCCCCGCAGCGGTGTTCACGGACCCCGAAATCGCGACCGTCGGCCTCACCGAGGACGAGGCCAGCGCGGAGGGCCTCGAGCCCGCTGTCGGGACGTTCCCGTTCCGCGCGAGCGGCCGCGCGCTCACCACGGGTGACAGCGAGGGGTTCGTCCGCGTCGTCGCCGACGAGGAGTCGGGCTTCCTCCTCGGCGCGCAGATTGTGGGGCCGGAGGCCAGCGAGCTGATTGCGGAGCTCGGCCTCGCCATCGAGATGGGCGCCACGCTCGAAGACGTCGCCTCCACGATTCACACCCACCCGACGCTCGCGGAGTCGACGATGGAGGCCGCCGAGCACGCGCTCGGCCACGCCATCCACACGCTGAACCGGTAATCGCTCTCCCCGAGTTCTACGAGCACGGCGACCGGCCAGTCACCCAACGCTTTTCGCCGGTCCACGAGATACCGAGAGCATGTCCCTCCAAGGCGGGCCGAAGGCAATGCTACTCGGCGTGCAGGTGACGCTGCTGGCGCTTCTGCTCGACGGCCTGCTGTTCACTCCCGGGCGGGTCGTGCTCGGCATCGTCGGCACGTGGCTAGTGGTCGCCGGATACCGGTTCGACTGACGAGCCCCGACGCCCTTTTCCCGCCTCCGCCGCGTACGGGAGCGCATGGAAACGGTCACGCTCGGCCCGACCGGCACGTACTCCCACCGCGCAGCGAGCGCCGTCACCGACGACGGCATCTCCTTCGTGGAGTCCGTCCGCGGCATCGCCGACGCGGTCGCGAACGGCGACGCCGACCGCGGCGTCGTCCCCATCGAGAACAGCATCGAGGGCTCGGTCACGGAGACGCTGGACGCGCTCTCGGAGGTCGACCTCGCGGTCGTCCGTGAGATTGTCACGCCGATTCGGCACGCGCTCATCGCGCAGAGCGAGAACTTCGACACCGTCGCCAGCCATTCGCAGGCGCTCGCGCAGTGCCGCACCTACCTCGACGAGAACTACCCCGACGCCGCCCGCGAGCCCGTCGCCTCCACCGCGCGCAGCGTCGAAATCGCGCGCGAGGACCCCACGGTCGCCGGCATCGCGCACCCCGACAACGCCGACGGCGACCTCCAGGTCGTCGCCTCGGACATCCAGGACCAGACCAGCAACTCCACGCGCTTCTTCGTCGTCGCACCGCCCAGCGAGCGCTCGGACGCCGGCGGCAAGTCCTCGTTCGTCGTCTACCCCAACGCGAACTACCCCGGCCTCCTGCTCGAACTCCTGGAGCCGTTCGCCGACCGCGACATCAACCTCTCCCGCGTCGAATCCCGGCCGTCCGGCGAGCGCCTCGGCGACTACCTCTTCCACATCGACGTCGACGCCGGCCTCTACGAGGAACGCACCCAGGCCGCCCTCGTCGACATCGAAGCCATCGCCGAGAAAGGGTGGGTGCGCCGCCTCGGCTCCTACGACGTCGAGCACGTCGTCTAAACCCACTTTTTCCAGCGCTCGCGGCGCTTCGCACCGCTCGCTTGCAAAAACTTGGGGTAAAAGCACTCCTCACTCCCTCCGGTCGCTCGTCGGCCTGCGCTCACTAACAGATGTTGCGTGTCTCTGTCCGGCCAGTAACTTTTCCGTGGTTCGCGGCGAATCCGGGAGTATGGCACGAGGCAGCCCGTTCGACGAATTGGAGCGACTGCTGGACAAGATGAACGACGCCCGCGAGCGCGCCGGCGGCGGCCTCGCGGTCGACGTCGAGGACGAGGACGACCAGTTCGTCGTGACCGCGGACCTCCCGGGCTTCGAGAAGGAGGACATCGACGTGGAAGTCCACGACCGGACGCTCCGCATCGAGGCGCGCCACGAGGAAGAAACCGAGGCCGAAGACGAGGACAGCTACGTCCGGCGAGAGCGCAGCAAGCGCTCGCTCTCCCGGAGCGTCACGCTCCCAGAGGAAGTCGACGAGGCGGGCGCGTCAGCCTCTTTCGAGAACGGCGTGCTGACCGTCGAACTCCCGAAGGCCCACACGAGCGAGGAGTCCACGAGCGTCGACATCGAGTAGTGTCCCGAGGCGCCGGAGTTCTTTTCAGACGCGGTCGGTGACGCGGTCGGCAGCGCGTTCGACGGCGTCCCGCCAGTCGCCGGGCGGGGCGTCGCCGCGGACCGGCGGTGCGAGCGCGAGGTCGACGGCGTGGTAGTCGAAGCCGTCGAGGGCGTCGGCGGCGAGGGTGCCGACGAACTCGGCGTTCTCGCGCTTCGAGGAGTGGTCGCCGTCCGCTAGCGCGTAGTAGTCGCTGAACAGGTGCACGAGAACGACCGGCCGGTCGAACGCGTCGTCGTCGACGTGCCGGGCGAGTTTCACGGGGTTGTTCGCGGGGTCGGCGCGACGCATCTCCACCTCGACGAGCACGAGCGGCGCGGCCGCAGCGTCGGGGACGCCGGCGACGTCGACGGGCGTGCGCTGGACGTACCACTCGGTCGTCCACTCGCGGTCCGGGTCGCGAGCGGCGAGCGCGTCGCGGAGGCGTACGTGTACGGCGTCGGTGAACTCGCCCACGAGCTCGCGAGAGACGCCGGGGCGTGAAAGAAGTTCTGCGTATAACGACGGGAGTCGGGCGGGGAAGCGGACCGGTCACAGAGTCACTATGGGAGGGCTTTTGGCCCGGCAGAGTGTCACACCGAACATGACCTACGAGCCACGGGAAGTCGAGCGGAAGTGGCAGGACCGCTGGGAGGACGGCGGCCGGTACCACGCCGACCCCGACCCCGACGAGGACGCGACGTTCGTGACGGTCCCGTACCCGTACCCCTCCGGCGGGATGCACATCGGACACGCCCGCACGTACACCGTTCCGGACGTTTACGCCCGCTATCGGCGCCTGCAGGGCGACAACGTCCTGTTTCCCATCGCGTGGCACGTGACCGGCACGCCAATCGTGGGCGCCGTCAACCGCCTCCAGAAGCGCGAGGAAGAGCAGATGTCGGTGCTGCGGGACACCTACGACGTCCCCGAGTCCGAGCTCGAACAGCTGGAGACGCCGATGGGGTTCGCGCGCTACTTCATCGAGAACCACTACAAGCAGAACATGAAGTCCCTCGGCCTCAGCATCGACTGGCGGCGGGAGTTCACGACCAACGACGAGCGCTACTCGAAGTTCGTCACGTGGCAGTACGAGACGCTACGCGACCACGGCCGCCTCGAGAAGGGGCTCCACCCCGTGAAGTACTGCACCGACGAGGAGAACCCCGTCACTACCCACGACCTGCTGGAAGGCGAGGAAGCGGAGTTTCAGGAGTACACGCTCGTCAAATTCCGGAGCGGAGAGACAGTCGTGCCGATGGCGACGCTGCGCCCGGAGACGGTGCGTGGCGTGACGAACGCGTACATCGACCCGGACGCCAACTACGTGGAGGCGAACGTGGACGGCGAGACGTGGCTGGTCAGCGACGAAGCCGCGGAGAAACTCGTCCTCCAGCAGCGCGACGTCGAGATTCTCGACCGGTTCACGGGCGAGGCGCTGGTCGGCGAGCGCGTCACCAACCCCGTCACGGGCGAGGACGTACTCGTGCTGCCCGCGAGCTTCGTCGACGCCGACAACGCGACGGGCGTCGTGATGTCGGTGCCGGCGCACTCGCCGGACGACTGGATGGCCCTGCAGGAGGCCAAGGCCGACGACGAACGGATGCGCGAGTACGGCATCGACCCCGCCGAGGTCGACGAAATTCAGCCGAAGGCCATCATCGACGTGGACGCCTACGACGACCCGTTCCCGGCACGGGCGGCCGTCGAAGAGCACGGCATCGAGTCCAGTGACGACCCCGCACTCGAAGAGGCCACGCAGGAAGTGTACAACCGCGAGTTCCACGCGGGCGAATTGCGGGACATGTACGACGAGTACGCGGGCGCCGTCGTCGAGGACATCCGCGACGAGCTCGCCGAGCACTTCCGCGCGAGTGGCGACTTCGACTCGATGTACGAGTTCTCCGAGGAGGTCGTCTGTCGCTGCGGCGGCGACGTCGAGGTCGCCAAGCAGGACACGTGGTTCCTGTCGTACAGCGACGAGGACTGGAAGGAACTCACTCACGACGCGATTAGCCGGCTGGACGCGCGCCCGGACAGCGCGGGCGACCAGCTCGACCACACCGTCGACTGGCTCAACGAGTGGCCCTGCATCCGGAACTTCGGGCTCGGCACGAACCTGCCGTGGGACGACGACTTCGTCATCGAGCCGCTGTCGGACTCGACGGTGTACATGGCCTACTACACCATCGCCCATCGGCTCCAGGACGTGCCGCCCGAGGAGATGGACCGCGAATTCTTCGACACGCTGTTCTACGGCGAGGACGCCGTCGACGACCCCGACGAGACGGCGCTGAACCTGCGCGAGGAGTGGGACTACTGGTACCCCGTCGACCAGCGCGTCTCCGGCAACGACCTCATCTCGAATCACCTAACCTTCTACCTCTTCCACCACACCGACCTCTTCGAGGAGGCGAAGTGGCCGGAGGGAATCACCGTGATGGGGATGGTGTTGCTGGAGGGCGACGCGATGTCCTCCTCGAAGGGGCACGTCGTGCTCCCCACGGAGGCCATCGAGGAGTACGGCGCGGACACCGTTCGATTCGTGCTGTTGAACTCCGCGGAACCGTGGCAGGACGTCGACTGGCGCGACGACGAGGTCGGCACCACGCAGGACCAGCTCGCGCGCTTCTACGAGCGCGCCCAAGACGCCATCGAGAACGCAGACGGTATCGACGACCGCGAGAACGTCGACCTGAAGCGAATCGACCGCTGGCTGCTGTCGAAGCTCCAGTCGACGATTCGGGACGCCACCGACGCGATGGACGAGTTCCAGACGCGCGCCGCCAGCCAGGAGGCGTTCTACCACTTCGAGGAGCACCTGACGTGGTACCGCAAGCGCACGGACCTCGACCGTGACGGCGCGCGGTGGACGCTCCGGGAAGTGCTGCGGACGCGACTCCGCCTCCTCGCGCCCATCGTGCCGTTCCTTTCGAACGAGCTCCACGAGCACCTCACGGGCGAGCCCGTCGGCCAGGACGACTGGCCGGCGGCCGACCCCGAGCTGGAGTCCGAGCGCGTGGAGGTCGAGGAACAACTCGTAGAGTCGCTGACCGACGACGTGCGCGAGGTCATCGACGTGACCGACACCGACCCCGACCAGATTACGGTGTTCACGCCCGCGCCGTGGAAGCAGACTGTCTACGAGACGGTCCGGGAGACCGGTACGGACATCGGCGCGGTGATGGGGAAAGTGATGCAGCACGAGAGCCTGCGCGAGAAGGGCGACGCGGTCAACGACCTCGTGCAGGACCTCGTCGCGGACGTCCGCGAGCGCTCCGCCGAGGAGCTGACGGCGCTCGACGAGGTCGACGAGCAGGACGTCTACGAGAACGCGGCGGGCTTCCTCGCGCGCCAGTTCGACGCCGACGTCGACGTCGTCCCCGAGACCGAGACTGACGCCGAGCGCGCCTCCCGCGCGGTGCCGTTCCGCCCCGCCATCGAACTCGAGTAGCGGTCCTGTCGGCCGGACTACTTTTTCCCCCTGGCGTCGAAGTTCGATACATGAGCGACCAGAACGACGAGGCGCCGCGGAGCGTCCGGCGACACGCGGAAGTGCGACGGAATCCCGAGATGACAAGCGTCGGCTACGCGATGCTGCTCGGCCTGCTCGTGCTACTGCTGCCGCTGTTGCCGTTCCTCGTCATCATCTGGGGAATCGCGCGGCTCACGGACTACGCCGCCGGACGGTGAACACGGAGACGAGCATCCGCGAGCGCAGCAAAAAGTGCGCGTCGTCAGGTGAACTTCCGAACCGTCACGTCCAGCGTGTTCAGGTCGAGGATGGGGGCGGTGGCGACGTCGGGGTCGATGTTGACGGAGTTCTGGAACTCGGTCTGGTGTTGCCAGCAGCCCGAGTTCACGAGGCGGACGTTGTGGTAGCCGCCGACGCCGAGTTTGTGGACGTGGCCGGTGTGGAAGACGTCGGGCGCCTCGTCGATGACCAGATAATCTTCCTTCTCCGGGGCAACGCGGGTGCGGCCGCCGAACTGGGGGGCGACGTGGCGTTTCTTGAGGAGTTGCTCCATCGCGCGGTGGGGGGCCTCGTAGGAGATGTCGTCGCCCGGATATTCCGCGATGATTTCGTCGATGGAGACGCCGTGGTACATGAGGACGTCGACGCCTTCGACGGTGACCGTAGAGGGGTTCCCGGTGAAGCGGGCGTCGTGCGCGCTCATGATGTCGCGCAGCTCCTCGTCGAAGGCGGGCTGGGGTTCGGCGAGGCGGACGGCGTCGTGGTTCCCGGGAATCATCACGATTTCCATGTCCCCGGGAACGTCCTTGAGGTGTTCCGCGAACGTCTCGTACTGGTCGTAGATGTCGACGATGTCCAGTTCCTCGTCCTGGTCGGGGTAAACGCCGACGCCTTCGACCATGTCGCCCGCAATCAGGAGGTATTCGACGGCGTCGGCTTCCTCGGTGTGGAGCCAGTCGGCGAACGCCTGCCAGGCGTCGGCGGCGAACTCCTGGCTGCCGACGTGGACGTCGGAGACGAGCGCGGCCTGCACGTGGCGGTCCGCCGTGGACGGTCGGTGCGTGCGCG
>CAXREU010000119.1:0-8500 GCA_964229715.1 Halobacterium sp. | reverse complement strand
GGAATGCTGTCGAACGTATCTTCAGAGAGATAAAACGACGAACTTCCTCGTTTAGTAATAGTTTCAGCCACGTCGATCCAACGACAGCGGAATCGTGGTTGCAAGCCTTCGCGGTCTGGTGGAACTCGCTAAACTAAACCCGATGGATTCGGGGCGCGAACGCCCCGATAGCCGGCCAGCGACCCGACGCACTCCCCGACCACCCCCGGAGGTCAAAGGTTACTTACGCGCACGACGGCTATCTTCGGGTAATGAGCGAGCAGGAGGGCGCACCGTCCGAGGACCGCCGAAAGTACGAGTTCCAGAAGGTCATCGAGGACCTGAAGGACTACACCGGGAGCGGCACCCAGCTGGTGACCATCTACATCCCCCCGGACAAGCAGATTTCGGACGTCGTCGCCCACGTCACGCAGGAACACTCCGAAGCCTCCAACATCAAGTCCAAGCAGACCCGGACGAACGTCCAGGACGCACTCAAGTCCATCAAGGACCGCCTCCGGTACTACGACACGTTCCCGCCGGAGAACGGCCTCGTCGTCTTCTCCGGCGCCGTCGACACCGGCGGCGGCCGCACGGACATGGTGACGGAGGTCCTGGAGTCCCCGCCACAGGAGATTCAGTCGTTCCGCTACCACTGCGACGACGAGTTCCTCACCGAACCCCTCGAGGAGATGCTCGGGGACAAGGGCCTCTACGGCCTCATCGTCCTCGACCGCCGCGAAGCCAACGTCGGCTGGCTGAAGGGCAAACGCATCGAAGCCGTCAAGTCGGCGTCCAGCCTCGTCCCCGGCAAACAGCGCAAGGGTGGCCAGTCCGCACAGCGGTTCGCCCGCCTCCGGCTGGAAGCCATCGACAACTTCTACCAGGAGGTCGCCGGGATGGCCGACGACCTCTTCGTCCCGAAGCGCCACGAACTCGACGGCATCCTCGTCGGCGGCCCCTCCCCGACGAAAGACGAGTTCCTCGACGGCGACTACCTCCACCACGAACTCCAGGACTCCGTCCTCGGGAAGTTCGACGTCTCCTACACGGACGAATCCGGCCTGAAGGAACTGGTCGACCGCGCCCAGGACACGCTCGCGGAAGCCGACCTGATGGACGACAAGTCCGACATGGAGGAGTTCTTCAAGGAGCTCAACGGCGGCGACCTCGCCACCTACGGCTTCGAGCCCACGCGCAAGAACCTCGTCATGGGCTCCGTCGAGACGCTACTCATCTCCGAGGACCTCCGCAAGGACATCGTCACCTACGAGTGTCCCAACGGCCACGAGGAACGCGAACTCCTCGGCCAACGCGCCGACACCCCCGACCACACGTGTACGGAGTGTGGCGAGGACGCCGAAGTCGTCGAACGCGACGACGCCATCGACCACCTCATGGAAATCGCGGACAACCGCGGCACGGACACCCACTTCATCTCCACCGACTTCGAGAAGGGCGAGCAACTGCTCACCGCCTTCGGTGGGATTGCCGGGTTGCTGCGCTACGGCACGGGCGTATAACACGCACTTTTTGCTGTGGGAGGGCGGCTTCGCCGCCCTCCCTGGCAAAAACTTGCGGAAAAGCACTCCTCACCCCCTTCGGGGGTTCGTCGGCCTCGCGGCTTCGCCGCGAGTGAACCGCTTCGTTCGGGTCCTTCGGACCGCTCACTCGCGGATGCTGTTCTTCGTTGACGTCGTGGCTCACGAGCAACCGCCTTTTCGCCGGCAGGGACAGGTACTTGTTACTCGGTCACATGGACCAAGACGCATCGCCATGAAACCGTGCCAAAACTGTCAGACGGTCATCGACGAGTACGTCCTGGACAAACAACTCGAACCCCTGCGCGACCTCACAGTTGACGACTTCAACGTCTGCGCGGACTGTGCGACCGTCGTCGACGACGCGTGCGTGGAGTGTGGCGGCGCGGTGTACGTTCCCAGAGGGGACGCTGAAGTTCCCGACTTCTGCCCGGCCTGCCGCTCGGACCTCATCGAGCAGACGGGCCACGACCCCGGCTGGCACCGCGACCCGATTTCGACCTGAAACGCGGGCCAGCCACCCGTCCTGCGGCAGCGGTACAGCGACGGACTAGCAGTTTTTATTTGACAGTAGTCTACCAGGTTCGGCTAACCATGTTCGGAAGTCTGGTCTCCGCGCTCGAAGCGCGGCTCGCCCCCCGATTCGTCCTCATGCTAGCCGTCGGCGTGCTCGGCGGCGCCAGCACGCAGTGGCTCGCCCGCGACTCCGTCGCCCTTCCGCTCGTCGGCACCGCACCCGGCGCCGTCGTCGGCGGCGCCGGCCTGCTCGTCGCCGGTGTCGCGTACTACCAGTACGGCTGTCTCGGCGCCGACTGCGGCTGCTCGGGGTCCTGCGACGGCAGCTGTGACGTCTGACTGGAAAATAGTCCGCTACGCCAGCGGCACCCGTTCGACTACTTGCCCGGCGTACGTCGGGTACTGGTCAGACCCACCGTTTTCCCGCTCGGACGAGCGAATCGCGCCGCAAAAATCTACGCTAAAAAGACCGTTACGCCAGCGGCGTCCGTTCGACTACTTGACCGTCGTACGTCGGGTACTGCTCGACGATTTCGCCGCTGTCGATGTCGCCCTCCTCGACCATCTCTTCGAGAATCCACCACGCCACCTCGACGTGGTTGGACTTCACCGTGTAGAACTCCTCGGGGACGCCGAGTTCCCGGATGCGCTGGGGGCTAACCGTCGTCTTCCCGTAGACGAGCGTGCCGTCCTCGGTGACGTCGTCGAACTCCCGGCGGACGTTGCGCGCCATCCGCTTCAGGCGCGAGCGGTGCTGGGCGGCGTCCTTGAAGACGCTCGTGCAGAAGTACACCTTCTCGTGGTCGGCCATCTCCTCAAGGATGGCGTCCTTCGACCCGTCGACGGCGCTCATGTGGTTCTCCTGGAGCTCGTAGCCGGCGTCCTGCATGCGCTCGTAGTTGCCGTCGCTCATCTCGAACTCGTTGACGTTGCAGAAGTCGGCGGCGCCCTCGTCGAGGAAGTCGAGGAACTCCTGCTCGGCGCGGATGCCGGGAATCTCGAACGCGGGCGTCAGGCCCTCCTCGCGCGCGATGTACAGGATCTCCTCCCACTCGGTGCCGTGGAGGTCGCCCCACTGCTCGTACGGCGGGTGGAAGCGAATCTCGTCGAGGCCCGCCTCGCTGAGGCGGCGCATGTTCTCGCGGCCGCCCGTGATGCCCGTGTAGAGGTGCGTGTGGTGGTCCTCGCCGAACTCGTCTTTCAGCAGGCGGAGGTACCGGCACGTGCGGTCCAGCACTTCCTGAGGCTCGCCGCCCGTAATCGAGGTACCGAGCGCGTCCATCAGCTTCGCTTCCTTGACGATGTCCTCGTCGTCCTCGACCGGACGCTCGTTGGCGTACACCTGCTGGACGTTCTTCCGGTTCTCGCCCAGCGGGCAGTAGAAGCAGTCGCGCTGGTCGCAGTACCCGTAGACGAAGAGCACCATCTTGCCGCCCTTCGCGCACTGCTCGCAGCCCTTCGAAATCATTCGTTGGAACATCTCTACTCCCCGAGGGCTGAAAAGCTGTGCGAATCCAACTGGACGGACGTCCGCCTCGGTGTGGGCTCCCGAAAGCAGTTATACCGCCCTCCCGTACCTTCCAGCGAATGCTGCTCGTGCTGTGCGTGGACCTCGACGACGACCTCGGCCGAAAGACCGGCGTGCCGACGCCGGTGGTCGGCCGCAACGAGGTCGAGCACGCCGCGGTGTCGCTGGCGGAGGCCGACCCCGAGGACAGCGACGTGAACGTCCTCTTCGAGGGCGTCCACCTCCACGACCAGTACAGCACCGACGAGGAGGTGGAGGTCGCCGCCGTCACGGGCCTCGAACGCGGCGACGTCCCCGCCAACCGGAAGGTCGGCCGCGAAGTTGACGAAGTATTGGCGAGCATCCAGAGCGACGACCCCGTCCGCGCGGTGGTCGTCACGGACGGCGCACAGGACGAGTCCGTCGTCCCGGTGATTCGCTCGCGGGTGCCCATCGACGCCGTCAAGCGCGTCGTCGTGCGGCAGGCCCAGGACCTCGAGTCGATGTACTACACGCTCAAACAGGTGATGAACGACCCCGAGACCCGCGGGACGCTGTTGGTGCCGCTGGGCATCCTCCTGCTCATCTACCCGCTGGCGGTGCTCGCAGACGTGCTCGGGCTCCCCGGGGCAGTCTTGGGTGTCTCCTCCGCAGCGGTCGGACTGTACGCGCTGTTCCGCGGGCTCGGCCTGGAATCCACAGTGGACGCCGCCGTCGAGCGCGTGCGCTCGGGACTGTACACGGGCCGCGTGACGCTCATCACGTACGTCGTCGCGGCCGCCCTGCTCGTCATCGGCGGCGTCGAGGGGATGAACGAACTCGCGACCGTCCGCGAGAACACAGCCGGGTCGCTGGCACCGTCGACGGTCGTCGCGGCGCTCACGTACGGCGCCGTCCGATGGTTCGCGGCGGCGGGACTCACGACGAGCCTCGGCCAAGTCACGGACGAATACCTCGCCGAGCGGTTCCGCTGGCGGTACCTGAACGCGCCGTTCTACGTGCTCTCCATCGCCGCCGTCCTGCACATGCTGTCGGCGTTCTTCCTCGGGTACGTCACGCTCACCGAGCTCGCCGCGGTGCTGACGGCGGGCACGCTGGTGAGCGTGCTGTCGACGCTGACGTTCGCGGTCGTCGAATCCTGGCAGACCGACCGGAAGGGCGGCCCGGACGCCGCCTAGGCTTCCCGTGAGACGACGAACTCCGCGAGATACTCCAAGTAGTCGTAGGCCTCGCCCGCCGGCAGGTCGAGGCTGTCGAGCGCGTCCATCGCGCGCTCGCTCTCGCGCTCGGCGAGCGCGTTCAACTCCGCGGGCGAGCGGTCGGTGACGCGGACGATGCTCGGCCAGTCGAGCTCCTCGTCGATACCCGCGGGCTTCCCGAGGTCCTCGCTGGCCGCGGTGGCGTCAAGGACGTCGTCCCGAATCTGGAACGCGACGCCGACGCGCTCGGCGTACTCGCCCAGCGCCTCTATCGAGCGGCCGTCGGCGTCCGCCGCGACCGCACCGAGTTCCGCGGCCGCGCGAAACAGCGCGCCCGTCTTCCGGCGCGCTAACTCCATGTACTCCTCCTCGGTCTCCGGGCGGTCGACCAGCTCGATGGCCTCGCCCTCGCCGAGTTCGACGAGCGCGTCGGTCACGCACTCCATCGCACGGGGGTCGCGTGAGAACAGCGCGAACGCCTCCCCGAGCAGGCCGTTCGACGCGATTAGTGCGGGGCCGTGGTCGAACTCCGCCCACGCGCTGGCCTTCCCGCGGCGGAGCGCGGACTGGTCGATGATGTCGTCGACAACGAGGGAGGCGTTGTGGACGAGTTCGATGCCGACCGCGAACCCCATGGCGTCCTCGCTGTCCCCGCCCGCGGCCTCGCAGACGAGCACGGTGAGCGTCGGGCGCACGCGCTTGCCGCCCGCGAGCACGACGTGTTCGAGCTCGTCGCTGAGCTCCGACGGCTCCACGGCCGCGACGGTGTCCGCGAGCCGCTGCTCGATGGCGGCGCGGCGCGCCTCCACGTACTCCATTACCCGTCTCTCGGGGATTCGCGCGGAAATATATGACGGGATTCCCCGGCCAGCGGCGCGCACGCGTCGCTCCCGGTCCGACAGAACTCGGTCGTCGAAGCTCGCTGCCCGCGCGTCGTCGACCGCGACCCACGCGGAACTGAGCCGGCACCGAGCGAACGTGTCAACGAAATCCGGAAAACCCCTATTAACCCGCGCTACGAATATGTAAGTGAAAGAGAAACTCAAACTTTTTCATAATTCTTTTTGCGGATGCCCGTATATCCAGAGAAGCCGTCACAGGACCACGTACACTCTTGTCCATCGCATCGCCCGCAAGCCGAGAGCGCAACGACACCATGACAGAGGACAGACAGTCAGCAGCTAGTCCGTCCGAACCCGGCGACCGGACGCTCGACATCGAGGCCCGCGACGCCAGTCGGAACGACGAACCAATCACCGTCCGCGTCACGGGCGCGGAACCCGGCGAGAGGGTGACGCTCGCCGCGACGCTCGAAGACGCCGACGGTGTCGAGTGGACCTCGGAAGCGACGTTCACCGCCGACGGCGACGGCGTCGTCGACTGCACCGAGCACGCGCCCGACGCCGGGACCTACGACGGCGTCGAACCGATGGGGTGGCTGTGGTCGATGATCAGCGACGCGGACGCGCCGTTCGCGCGACTCGGCGGCCTCCAGCACATCGACGTCACCCTCCGTGCAACCACCGACGACGCGGAAGCGACCCGCACCGTCACGCGCGTCCTCCACGACGGCGACATCGAAACACGATCCGTCGAGCGCGACAGCCTCGTCGGCACGCTCTACCTCCCGCCGGGAGACGGCCCACACCCTGGCGTGATAGAGCTCCACGGGTCCGGCGGCCGGCGCGGCGACGGCACCGCGAAGCTGCTCGCCAGCGAGGGGTACGCCGCGCTCGCGCTCACGTACTTCGGCGAGGACCACGACTCACTCCCGAACGAACTCGAACGCGTCCCGCTGTCGTGCGGAGACGACGCTGCGGACTGGCTGCGCGACCAGCCCGAAGTCGCCGACGGTTCTGTCGGCCTCGTCGGTGCCTCGCGTGGGGCCGAGTTCGCGCTTCTGCTCGCCGCCTACTACGACTGGGTTGGCGCAGTCGTCTCCTACGCCGGCAGCGGCGTCCCCTCGGACACCCCGAGCGGTGCGCCCGCGTGGACGCACGACGGCGAGCCAGTTCCCCACATCGAAGCCGACGAACATCCCGCCACCACCGACCTCGACGACCGCGACCTCGACGGGAACGTCCCGCCTATCGAGAACGCCGGCGGCCCCGTCCTACTGCTCTCCGGGCAGGACGACAACATCTGGAACGCCAGCCGCCTCTCCGAAGTCGTCGTCGACCGCCTCGACGCCCACGACTTCCCTCACGGCTACGAGCACCGCACCTACGACGACTGCGGACACCTCGTCGGCACGCCGTACGTGCCCATCGCGGGCATCGAGGATGTCGACCACGCTGGCGGCACCCCACGTGGTACTGTCCGCGCCAGCGAAGACGCGTGGCCCGCCGTGCTCGACACGCTCGAAAACGGCCTAAAGAACGAGAACTGACCCGTTAGCCCGCTTCAGACGCTCGCCGGCTCCCCGCCGAACTCCTGTCGACCACTTTTTCCTGCTCAGGTGCGCTGCGCGCACCATTCGCAGCAAAAACGTGGTGAAAAAGACCTCGCCCTCACTACGCTCACGGTTTCACCGTTCGCGTGTTCCGAGGTCCTGCGGACCTCGCGGTTCGGGCGAGTGAACCGCGGCCGGAGGCCGCGGATGCTCTAAATGCTCGGCGGTTCGCCGCCGAACTCCTCGATGAGCGCGGGCACGACGTCGAAGAGGTCGCCGACGACGCCGTAGTCCGCGATGTCGAAGATGGGCGCGTTCGGGTCGGTGTTGACCGCGATGATGGTGTCCGCGCCCTTCATCCCGGCGACGTGCTGGACGGCACCGGAAATGCCGATGGCGAGGTAGACGTCCGGCGTCACCTGCTTGCCGGACTGGCCGACCTGCCGGTTCTTCGGCAGCCAGCCGTTGTCCACGATGGGGCGCGATGAGGAGAGCGTCGCACCCGTCACTTCTACGAGTTTCTCGACGAGTTCGAGATTCTCCTCCTCCTCGATGCCGCGGCCGACGGAGACGAGGAACTCCGCGTCGCTGATGTCGACGTCGCCGCCGCCGACCTCCTCGAAGCCCTTCACCGTCGACCGGACGGCGTCTTCGTCGACGTCCACGTCGAATTCGCTGACGTCGGCGTCGCCGACGCCTTCGGCGGGCGGCCACTCGCCGCCACGGATAGAGACCGCGAACGGGCCTTGGGCGACGTCGACAGTCGTCTCGACCTTCGAGCCGTACATCTCGCGCGTGACTTCGAGCGTGCCGTCTGCGTAGTCGAGGTCGACGGCGTCGGAGACGTACGGGCGGTCCAGGCGCGTGGCGACCGCGGGCGCGTAGTCGAGGCCGTTGACACTGTTGGGCACCATGATGAACTCGGGTGCGAGGTCAGCGGCGAGCGCCTCGGCGGCCTGCACGTAGACGTCGTGGTTGAACTCCTCGCCGTGCGCGACCGTGTGAATCTGGTCGACGCCCTCGCGGTTGAGGCCCTCGGCGAACGACTCGACGTTCCCCGAAATCACGGCCGCGTGGAGGTCGCCACCTGCGGCATCGGCGAGTTCGCGGCCCGCCGAGAGCAGTTCGAGGCTGACGTCGCGCAGGTCGCCGCGGCGGTGGTCGGCGACGACGAGCACGTCCTGGCTCATTCGCCGACCACCCCCTTCTCGCGGAGGACGTCAGCGAGCTTCGCGGCCTGCTCGCCGGCGTCGCCGTCGAGGTACTGGGCCTCGCTCTCGCTCTCGGGCTCGTACATCGCGGTGACGTCGAGGCTGCTCGCGACGTCGTCGGCGCCGAATCCGAGGTCGGCGAGGCTCTGCACGTC
>CAXREU010000118.1:0-7491 GCA_964229715.1 Halobacterium sp. | reverse complement strand
TCTGCGCGCTGGCGGACGTCTTCGGCGCGAGTTCGCCGAAGACGACGTGGAGGAACGTGATGACGGAGAAGCCGATGGCGACCGCGACGAGATGGAGGAGCGTCTCCGGGAGGACCGACCCCAGAACTGGTTCGATGAGTGCCGCGACGGCGGGTTCGCCGGCCCACCCCAGCCCGAGTGAGGCGAGCGTGATTCCGAGTTGCGTGACGGCGAGGTAGTTGTCGAGGTCCGTCATCACGTCCTGGAGCGCGCCGGCACCGGCACGTCCTTCTTCGACGAGCTGTTCGACCGAGGTTGCACGAACTCGCACGAAGGCGAACTCCGCCGCGACGAAGAACCCGTTCAACACCACGAGGAACAGCGCGAAGAGGAATTTCGCGACGGAAAGCCCGAGCTCCGCCATCAGAATCGCCCGAATCGAGAATCATTCAATCGACGGACAGTCATACCAGACCTTCCGGCCGGCACTCACAAAAATGGTCGTACTAGCAATCAGTCGTCCGCGGGTGCGTCGGGGTCGGAACTGCTCTCGGCGACGGTCACATCGACGGCGGCTGCCTTGTACTCGGGAATCTTCGCGCGCTCGTCGAGCACGTCGTTCGTCAGTACGTTCGCCGACGCGTCCGCGAAGTGTGGTGTAGTCCACACTACGCCCTCCTTGATGGCTTCGGTGACGTTCGCGCGCAGCGTGATTGCTCCGCGTCGCGACTCGAGGGTCACGCTGTCGCCGTCCTCGATACCGTAGCGGTCGGCGTCGGCGGGGTGGACGTCCACAAAGTTCTCGGGGTGCTGGCGGGAGAGCGTCTTCGAGCGCCGACTCATCGTCCCCGTGTTGTAGTGTTCTTCGAGGCGCGCCGTCGTCAGAATCAGGGGGTACTCCTCGTCGGGCGTCTCCCGTGGGGGCTGGTGGCGCACGCCCTCGATTTTCCCGAGGCCGTCCGGGGTGTCGAAGGAGTCCGCGTAGAGGAACTGGTCACCCTCGTCGCCGGGCTCGTAGCACGGCCAGTGTAGTCCTCTCTCGCCGAGTTCGTCGTACGTCATCCCGTGGTAGATGGGACACACCTCGCGCAGTTCCTCGAACACCGCCTCGGGGCCGTCGAAGTCGAAGCCCGCGCCCTCGCCGAACAGCCGCGTCCCGACCTCGGTGAGGATGTCGAGGTCGTGGCGGGTGTGCTCGTGGACGGTCTCGACGCCACGCATCCGCTGGACGCGGCGGTCCGTGTTCGTGACGGTGCCGCCGCGCTCGGCCCACGACGTCGCCGGCAACACGACGTCTGCGAACTCGACGGTCTCCGTCGGGAAGATGTCCTGCACGACGACGAACTCCGTCTCGTCGAGGAGGTCCGCGACGCGGTCGGCGTTGGGTTCGCTCATCACGGGGTTCTCGCCCATGATGTAGAGGCCGTGGACGGTGTCGCCGATGCTGTGCGTGATTTCGACGTTCGTCAGTCCGGGCTCGGCGGGAATCTCGAACCCCCAGACGGCTTCGACGGCCTCGCGGGCTTCCTCGTCGTCGACGGGCTGGTAGCCCGGGAGCACGTCCGGCATCGCGCCGACGTCGCTGGCACCCTGCACGTTGTTCTGCCCGCGGAGCGGATTCACGCCCGTGCCGGGCCGACCGACGTTCCCGGTAGCGAGCGCGAGGTTGATTTCGTTCTGGACGTTGTCGACGCCGCAGGCATGCTGGCTCATTCCCATCCCAGTGAAGATGGCGGCGTTGTCCGCCGTCGCGTACACCTCCGCTGCGCGCTCGATGGCTTCGAGGGGGACGCCGCACTCCTCGGCAGCGGCTTCCTTGTCGAAGTCGGCGAGCGTCTCTCGGAGGTCCTCGATGCCTTCGGTACGTTCGGCGACGAACTCCTCGTCCACCCAGTCGTTCTCTAAAACAGTCTTGAGGACGACGTTCAGCAGCGGGATGTCCGTACCCGGCTCCAACTGGAGGTGCACGTGCCGGTCGGAGTCGTGGATGTCGAACGACTCCGTGGTCTTGTTCGCGTGCGGGTCGACCTGGATGACGGTCGCGCCCTCGAGGACGGCCTGCCGGAAGTACTGGCTGTTCGCGATGGGGTGTTGCTCGCCGGGGTTGGCGCCCTGAATCCAGAAGACGTCCGCCTCGTCGCGGAGGTCGGCCATGCTGTTGGTCATCGCGCCCGCGCCGAGGCTCTCGCCGAGCGCGTACACCGTCGAGGCGTGGCACATCCGCGTGCAGTTGTCGACGTTGTTCGTGCCGTATCGCCGTGCGAGCTTCTGGAGGAGGTAGTTCTCCTAGTTCATCACCTTCGACGACGAGTAGAATCCCATGCCGTCCGGGCCGTGCTCGTCGCGGATATCCTTCATTTCGGCGACCACCCGGGAGAGCGCTTCGCCCCACGTCGCCTCCCGGAGTTCGCCGTCCTCCCGAATCATGGGCTCGGTCAGTCGGTCGTCGTGGTTGACGACTTCGGTGGCGGCGCCGCCCTTGATGCAGACGCGGCCCTCGTTGACCGGCGCGTCGCCCCACGGCGCGAACCGGACGTCGCCGGGCTCGTCGCCCTGCCGGACGCTGATGCCACAACCCACGCCACAGTACGGGCAGATGGTCTTCGTCAGTTCCGCCTCAGTCGACACGCCACATCGCCCCCGTTGTCGCGCCTGTCATGTGAGTCACGACTAGAGATTGTGGTAGACAGTAGCAAGAATCTTTCCGCGATGCCGAATCGGTGACAACGACGCCCGAGCTACTGCACGCGGTCCGCGAACTCCTCACGTACCTTCGCGACCTTCGGCGCGACGTTCACCGAGCAGTACGCCTGATTCGGGTGTTTCTCGAAGTAGTTCTGGTGTTTGTCCTCCGCGCGGTAGAACGTCTCCAGCGGTTCGATTTCGGTGACGATAGGGTCGTCGTACGCGTCGGCGGCTTCGAGGTCCGCGATGAACGCTTCGGCGAGGTCGCGCTGGTCGTCGTCGTGGTAGAGGATAATCGAGCGATACTGCTCGCCGACGTCGGGCCCCTGACGGTTCAGTGTCGTCGGGTCGTGGACCTTGAAGAACACCTCCAGGAGGTCCTCGTAGGCGAGTTCGTCGGCGTCGTACTCGACCTGCACGACCTCCGCGTGGCCGGTCGTGCCGTTGCAGACCTCGCGGTAGGTCGGATTTTCGACGTGGCCACCGGCGTACCCGGAGGTGACGTCCTCGACGCCAGTGAGCTGCTCGAACGCCGCTTCCACGCACCAGAAACACCCGCCGCCGAACGTCGCGGTCTCCGTCGTCATACCACACAGTTCGGGCGCCCGGCAGTTAACAAGCCCGACCGGTGACCGAACACGAGCAGCCCCGGTGGTTCAGGCGGACGCGTCGTAGCCGGCGTCCTCGACCGCGGCGACGAGCGCGTCGGAGGCCGCGTCGCCCTCGACGGTCGCAGCATTCTCCTCGCGGTCCGCAGTGGCGTCCGTGACGCCGTCAACGCCCTCGAGTGCGTCTTCGACGGTCGATTCGCAGCCGCCACAGCTCATCCCTTCGACGGTGATGGTTCGAGACATACGCGAGTGTTGGTCGTGCCGAACTAATGCAGTTTCGCCTCACGACGTTCGGTCGAACGCCCTACGAACTTTGAATTCGAACGCCGTTCGTCGAAATCGCTTTGTGTTGCTGTCGTCGAGGTTTAGGCATGAACGACCTCGACGAGACCGACCGCCGCATCCTCGAACTGCTCGCGGCGGACGCGCGCCGGCCGTACAGCGACATCGCCGACGACGTCGCGCTCTCCGCACCCGCCGTCTCGGACCGCGTCGCGAACCTCCAGGACAGCGGCGTCATCGAGCGGTTCACCGTGGACATCGACCGCTCCCGGCTCCGCGAGGGCGCGAACGTTCTCGTGGAACTCTCGGTGCCACCGGGCGAGGTCGAAGCTGTCCGCGAAGCCGTCGGCGCTGCCGACGCCGTCGAACACGTCTTCGTCACCGCGAGCGGCGACGTCGTCTGCTCGGTGCGTCTTCCGGTCGAGGACGTCCGCGCGTGGGTCACCGAGACGGTCGGCACCGAGCGCCTCCGCGACTACGAGGTGACGCTGCTCGCGGAAGCACAGTGGCACCCCAGCGTCGGCGAGGAGTTCGCGATGGCGTGCGCGGAGTGCGGGAACACCGTCACCAGCGAGGGCGAGACCGCGCGCATCGACGGCGACCGCTACCACTTCTGCTGTTCGTCGTGTCAGGCGCGCTTCGAGGAGCGCTACGACCGCCACGACGCCGAAGCCTAAACGCTAAGCGCTCGCGCACGAGTCAGCGAGTGTGCGCCGGAACACGTTCGTCTCCCGCTCGGTGCTGTTGTTCGCGCTCATCGCAGCGAGCTTCGTCGTCCTCGGCTTCAGCCGGCTCGTGCTCCCGTACCGCGTCGCGCGCCTGCTCGCCGCGCCGCTGTTGTTCGCGGCCGCCGTCCTCGCGGTCGTGCTCGTCGCGCAAGCTACGCTGGCGGCGGTCGGGTTTCTGGACGTGGACTAACGGGCGCGCCACTGCACCCTCCGAATCATATACGTGGCGTCGCGGCGAACGGGGAGACGAATGAGCGATGCCCCCGGTCCCGACGCGCGACGCGCCCTCCTCGCAGTCGTCTGCGCCATCGGCCTCGTCGCCGCCTCCACAGCCGCACCAGCGCTCGCCGGACAGGCGCCGCTGGGCGGCCTCGACTCGCCGCCCGCGCCCGGCGAGGTCCCGGACCTCCTGCGCCAACTCCCCGGCGCCGACGCGCTCCTCGGTAACGTGGACGGGCAGCGGGGTGACTTCGACTTCGGCACGTCCGCGTTTGGCGCCCTCACGCCCGGGCAGACGGCGGACGTCGGCGGGCCGATGCCGCCCGGCCAGCGCGCGAACGCCACGGAGCCGCACTTCGTCGCGGAAGCCGACGAGTCGCGGTACTGGCGGACGGAAGCGTACACGACGTACACCGGGTCGGGCTGGGAGCGCAACCAAGTCAACCGCGTGCAGCCGCCGCGTCCCGTCGAGGAGCGCCCGACGGAGTGGAACGAGATTACGCTCCGCCAGCCGGCGACGTCGCTGCCGACGCCGTGGCGCCCAGTCGACCTCACGTGCGGGGACGACGGCTGTAGCTCTACCGTGTCGCTGACGCCCACCGGCGGTCTCGACGCGCACACGGCGTTCCCCGACAGCGCGGCCTACCGCGTGCAGAGCGTCGAGCCGCTGGACGCCGAGAGCGTGCTCGACGACGTCCGTATCGCGGGCAGCGTCGTTGACACCGAGTACACGACCGTCGAGACGACCGACCGCGTCCGCGAGCGGGCTGCGGAGGTGGTCGGCGACGCCGACAACCGCTACGACGCCGCGCGTCGCATCGAACAGCACCTCGAAGCCGAGAAGACGTACTCGCTGACCGATGTCCCCGAGCCCGGCGACCAGATTACCGACCAGTTCCTCTTCGAGCAGACGGCTGGCTATTGTGAGTACTTCGCGACCGCGATGACGACCATGCTGCGCTCGCAGGACGTTCCCGCGCGGTACGTCGTGGGCTACGCGGGCGGCGAGTACGTCGGCAACAACAGGTACCTCGTCCGCGGCGCGGACGCCCACGCCTGGGTTGAGGTGTACTTCGAGGACGTCGGCTGGGTGCGTTTCGACCCGACGCCCGGGGACGCCCGCGAGAGTGCCCGCGACGCGCTCCACGAAGACGAGCGCGACTTCGACGTCTCCCTGAATCGAACCGCGGTGCCCGGCGAGCGCGTAACTGCGACGGTGACGACCGCCGGCCTGCCTGCGCGCGACGTCGCGCTCGTCGTGAACGGCGACCGCGTCGAGCAGACCGACGCGAACGGCATGGTGACGTTCACCGTTTCGTACGCCGAGGAGTTGCGCGTCGAGGTGTCGACGACTGTCAATCTCACGGCGGCCAGCAGTTCGCTCGCACCCGCTGGCGTCGGTGGCGACGACCGCGCGTACAGCGTCACGTCGCCCGCCCTCGCCCAGCAGGACGACGGCAACGACTCCGCGCAGACGTTCGACGTGAACGCGGATGTCCAGTTTGCCTTCGACGGCGATGTCGAACCCGGCGCGGAGCGCACGCTCACAGCCACCATCGCCGGGCGGCCGTTCCCGGACGCCGCAGTCAGCGTCGGTGGCGTCGAGCAGGGCCGCACGGACGACGAGGGTCGCCTCACGGTCCAAATTCCCGAGGATGCCAGCGGTGTACTCGACGTGACGGCGTCCCGCGACGACCTCAGTGAAACGACGTCGTACCCCGTCGACGACCTCGTGGTCGCGGTGTCACCCTCGCTGGTCGCGCCGCTTCCCGGCACGACGGCCACCGCACAGGTCACGTCGGGCACCGAACCGGTGGGCGGTGCGGTCGTCACGGTCGCCGGCGAGCCCGTCGGTACGACCGACGCGGACGGCACCGCCTCCTTCGAGATACCGTTGACCCGCGCGCCGGCCGTCGTCGCAACGGCCAGCGAGAAGACCACGACGACGTACCTCGGCTGGGTACTGCCGTCGGCCGTAGTCGCTGTGCTCGCAGCCATCGGCGCGCTCGCTGGCGTCGCTCTGAGCGCGCAGCAACGCGGAATCACGCCCCGCTCTGTCGCGAGCACACTCATCGCCGTCGCTCGCGGCGCCGTCTCGTACGCGGTCGGCGCACTCGTCGGGCTCGCGGGCGCGTTCGACGACCTCGCAGCAGAACTCCGGACAGCGGCTGCGGACGGCTGGCGGGGCGTCCTCGCGTGGGTCGCTTCTCTGCCCGGCCGCGTTCGCGTCCCGGACGTCCGCGGGTTGTTCGCTAACGTCGCAGCGACCGTCGGCGCGGCGAGTGGACGCGAGCACGAATCGACTGAGTGGGGCACTGAGTCAAGCACGGACACCGACGGTAGCCGTCTACGAGCAGTGTGGCGGCGGTTCGTCGGGGTCATCGGCGTGGACCGCTGGGAGACGAAGACGCCCGCGGAGGTCGCACGGGAGGCCATCGAGCGCGGATTCCCGAAGAAGCCCGTGTACGCGCTGACGGCCGCGTTCCGGGACGCCGCGTACGGCGGCCGCTCGGAGTCCTCGCGGCTCGAACGCGCGGAGGAGGCGCTCGATTCGGTTCGAGAGAGCGACCGCGAGGAGGGCGAACAGTGACCTCGCTCCGCAGAACACTGTTGGCGGTAGTCGGCGTCGCGGGCGTCGCGGTCGCCGTCGGCGTGGTCGTCGGGCTGGCACCGGCATCGCTCGTCGGCGCGGCGAGCGGCGTGAACGCGACGCTCGCAACTGGGGTGGTCGGCGCCGCGCTCGTCGGGTACGCGTTCCGTCGCCGTCGCCAGACAGAGCCAGTTGGGGAGTCGCCGCTACTCGCGGGCGCAGGCAGCGACACGACTGCGGCCGACCCCGGGCAGCCGGTCGACGGCGCGCTCGACCGAATCGCCGACGGCGACGATGCGTTCGCGGGCGAGGCGCGTACGCGAGTTCGCGAGCGGAGTCGCGAGACGGCCGGCCGAGCGTGCGCACAGAAACACGGCTGCGCGCGGCCCGAGGCCCC
>CAXREU010000117.1:0-11158 GCA_964229715.1 Halobacterium sp. | reverse complement strand
CGCGCTCACGCGAGCGGCGGCGGGCGTCGTCGGCGCGGAGACGGACGCCCTCGCGGCGGGCGAGTTGCTGCTGCAGACGACGCTCTCGCAGGCGGTCGTCGGCGCGCTGCTGGTCGCGGCGCTGTGGGTTGCGCGAATCCCCGTCGGCTCGCTGGGCGTCGCCGTCTCCACCGAACTCGTCGCAATCGGCGTTGCCGTGGGGCTCGTACTCGCGCTCGGGAACGAGGCCGCGATGTACGTCCTCGATTCGGCGGGGCTGGGCTACGACGAGGAGCTCCGCGAGGCGCTGACGCCCGAGGAAACCCGCGGCTGGCTGATTCTGTTCTGCGTCGCGCTCCCCGTCGTCGCGGGCTTCGAGGAACTGTTGTTCCGCGGGATTCTCGTCGGCGCGTTCGCGACGGGGTTCGGCGTGTCGCCGTGGGTGCTCGCGGCCGCGTCGAGCGTCGCGTTCGGAATGGCGCACACCGCGCAGGGCGCGACAGGCGTCGTCGTCACGACGCTGTTGGGGTTCGCGCTCGCTGCCGCCTACGTCCTCACTGGCAGCGTGCTCGTGGTGTTCGTCGCGCACTACGTCGTGAACGCCGCGGAGTTCGCGGCGCACGCGCGGTAGTCAGGATTCGAGCGCGCGGAGGCGGTCGACGACTTCCGGTGGCGCGCCGCTCGGGCCGTCGTGGACGCGGTGGTCGGGGACGAACAGCGGGACGGGGTTGCTCGCGAGCGCGGCGCGCGCGGTCTCGCGAGCGTCGCTGTCCTCGGGGTCCGTGTCGGGGACCATCGAGAGCACGCGCTTGACCGTGACGCGCTCGCCGTACGGAATGTTTCGGACGGCTTCGAGTACTTCGCGGTGTTTCGTCGGAACGGTCAGGCCGACCTCGACATCGTCGAAGTCGTCCTCGGCACCCTCGAAGTACGCCTCGATGCGGTCGAGCAGCGGGTGGTCCGGGTCGGCGTCCGCGGGCGCGCTCTCGGGAAAGGAGACGCTGATGACGCGGTCGCCCGCGACGCCGAGCTGGACCGCTCTGTCGAGGTACGTCGACTCGCGTGCGTAGATACCAGCCGCAGCCATGTGTGCGTCCACGGGAGACACGGCCTTGTACGTTCGGCCCGCGGTGAGTCGGGCGGTTTCCGACCGGCTCGACGCGAACCGACGCAAGACTTATGTACAAACTAGTGCATTAATGCACAATAATGGACGAGAGTGACGCGCTCGCGCCGGCGGTGCAGTCCATCCTGGACGCGGCCCGCGAGCGAGAGCCGGACAGCGGGCGGGTATCGGTATCCCCGCGGTCGCTGCCGGACGCGTTCGCGGCTGCCGAGGCGGACGGGCGCGTACCCACGATTGCGGAAGTGAAGCCGACCAGCCCCACCACGGATGGCGAGCGCCACGACGACCCGGTCGACCTCGCCGAGCAGATGGTCGCCGGCGGCGCCGCCGCCCTCTCCGTGCTCACCGAACCCGAGCACTTCGGGGGCAGCCCCGAGAACCTGCGCGCGATTCGGGACGCCGTCGACGTGCCCGTGCTCCGGAAGGACTTCCTGCTACGGGAGGCGCAACTGGACGCCGTCGAAGCCGACGTCGTCCTGCTCATCGCGCGCTTCCTCGGCGACGACCTCGGGCCGATGCTGGCGGCGGCCCGCGAGCGCGGCTTCCAGGCGCTCGTGGAGGTCCACGGCCGCGACGAACTCGCCCGCGCAGTCGAAGCAGGCGCCGACATCGTCGGTGTGAACAACCGCGACCTCGCGAAACTGGAGGTCGACCTCTCGACGTTCGAGACGGTCGCGCCCCACGCCCCCGAGGACGTGACGCTGATTGCGGAGAGCGGCGTGAGCACGCCCGCGGACGTCCGGCGGATGCGCCAGGCGGGCGCCGACGGCCTGCTCGTCGGAAGCGCCATCATGGACGGCGACGTAACCGAGAACACAGCGACGCTAGTGAACGCATGAGCGAGGAATCCAAGCGAACGACGGGCGCACAGTCGGAGACGCGGGCCGGGAAGTTCGGGGAGTACGGCGGCCAGTACGTCCCCGAGGTCCTGATGCCGGCGGTCGAGGAACTCGCGGACGCCTACGAGCGCTACGTTCTCGGCAACGAGGACGGCTTCGTGGACGACTTCCGCCAGCGCATCCGGGAGTTCGGCGGGCGGCCGACGCCGCTGAGCCACGCCGGGAACCTCTCGGAGCGCTACGGCTTCGATGTCTACCTCAAACGCGAGGACCTTCTGCACGGCGGCGCGCACAAGCTCAACAACGCGCTCGGGCAGGTGTTGCTCGCGAAGTACATGGGCAAAGAGCGCATCGTCGCCGAGACCGGCGCGGGCCAGCACGGCACCGCGACCGCGATGGCCTGTGCGTACCTCGACATGCCCTGCGAGATTTACATGGGCCGTACGGACGTCAACCGCCAGCGCCCGAACGTCTTCCGGATGCGCATCCACGACGCCGAAGTCAACCCCGTCGACGTCGGCTCCGGAACCCTCAAAGAGGCCATCAACGAGACAATGCGGGACTGGGCGACGAACGTCGAGGACACGCACTACGTCATCGGTTCCGTGGTGGGGCCGCACCCGTTCCCGGCGATGGTCCGGGACTTCCAGTCGGTCATCAGCGAGGAGATGCGCGAGCAGTCCCGGGACCAGCTCGGCCAGCTTCCCGAAGCCGTCGTCGCGTGCGCGGGCGGTGGGTCGAACACGATGGGCGCGTTCGCCTCGTTCGTCGGCAGCGCCCGACTGGCCGGAGCGCCGGAGGGGTCCCAGGAGCCCGCGCCGGACGTGGACCTGCTCGCCGTCGAAGCGGGCGGTTCCAGCCTCGGCGTCGACAAAACAGAAGGATACGCGCCGAACTCCGCGAGCCTCTCGACGGGGACGGAGGGCGTGCTCCACGGCGCGCGCACGAAACTCCTCCAGACGGAGGAGGGCCAAATCGTCGAGTCCCACTCCGTGAGCGCGGGCCTCGACTACGCGGGCGTCGGCCCGGAGCTGGCGTACCTCGTCGACGAGGGCCGCGTCGAGCCCGTGAACGTCGACGACGATGCCGCACTCGAAGCGTTCCACCGGCTCTCCCGCGAGGAAGGAATAATCCCCGCGCTCGAGTCGAGCCACGCCGTCGCCTACTTGGAAGCGTACGAGGGTGACGGCCCGGTCGTCGTGAACGTCTCCGGCCGCGGCGACAAGGACCTCGACACGGTCATCGAGGAGTCCGCTGCGCGCGACATCGCCGGCGCACCCACGATGGAGGTGTTCGAGGAGTGACCCGCAGCGAGATTCGCGCCGCGTTCGAGGACGGCCCCGCGCTCGTCTCCTACGTCGCCGCGGGCGACCCGAGCGCCGACGCCACGAAGGAGTACGTGGAGGCGCTCGTGGACGGCGGGAGCGACGTCGTCGAACTCGGTCTCCCGTTCTCGGAGCCGGTCGCGGAGGGCACGACGATTCAGAACGCCATCAAGCGCGCGCTCGACGCCGGCATGACGCCGGCGGCCTACCTCGACCTCGTCCGGGAGTTGGACGTCGGCGTGCCCGTCGTCTGCATGACGTACTACAACCTCATCTACCAGTACGGTGACGAGGCAGGTCCCGAGGGGTTCGTCGAAGCCGCCGCGGACGCCGGCATTTCAGGGTTCGTCGTCCCCGACCTCCCGGTGAACGAGTCCGAGCCGATGTACGAGGCGTGCCGCGAGCACGGCCTCGACCTGATATTCATCGTCGCGCCGACGACGACGCCCGAGCGCCTCGAATCGATGCTCGACCGCACGACCGGGTTCGTCTACGTGCAGGGGCGGCTCGGCACGACGGGCGCCCGCGACGAAGTCAGCGAGAATACCCCGGAGGCCCTCGACCGCCTGCAGGACGCCGACGTCCCGAAGGCCGTCGGGTTCGGCATCTCGTCGGGCGAGCAGGCCCGCGAAGTCGTCGCGAGCGGCGCCGACGGCGTCATCGTCGGGAGCGCGTACGTCGACATCATTGCGGACGGTGTCGAGAACGACCTGCCGACCGAGGAAGTGGCCGACCGCCTCGAAGCGCTCGCCGCGGAGCTGAAAGCGGGGGCGCGGAAGGGACTGCCCGAACCGGAACGCAAATAGCCGACCGTTTGCTACTCGATACCAATGACACCAGGGAAGACAGCGCGACTCGACCGCATCGGCCGGGATGGCCGATTCGTCACCATCCCGATGGACCACGGAATCACACTCGGCGCCGTCGACGGCCTCGTCGACATCGAGTCCACCATCGACGACGTCACGAAAAACGGCGCGGACGCCGTGCTCACGCAGAAAGGCATCGCGCCCCGCGTCCACGGGAACAAGCACGACGCCGGCTACATCGTCCACCTCAACGCCTCGACGTCCATCGGGCCGGACTCCAACGACAAGCGCTTCACCGGCACCGTCGAGGAAGCCGTCCGCGCGGGCGCCGACGCCGTCTCCTTCCACATAAACGTCGGGAGCGACCACGAACCAGACCAGATTACGCAGCTGGCGGAGGTCGTCGACGACGCCCAGGACCTCGGGATGCCCGTGCTCGCGATGGCGTACGCGCGCGGCCCGGGCGTCGACGAACACGACGCCGAGAGCCTCGGGCACGCCGTCCGACTCGCCGAGGAACTCGGCGCGGACCTCGTGAAGACCGCCTACTCCGGGAGCCGCGAGAGCTTCGAGCGCGTCGTCGAGTCCACGAACAAACCGGTCATCATCGCCGGCGGCAGCCCCGACGGCGACCGCGAGACCCTCCAGAACATCCGCGACGCGATGGACGCCGGCGCCGCCGGCGTCTCCACGGGTCGCACGGTCTTCCAGCACGACGACCCCGGCGCGATGACGGCCGCTATCGCCGCCGTGGTCCACGAGGACGCTGCGCCCGACGCAGCGCTCCGCGAGGCCGGCCTCCCCATCGAAGCCTGACTGCCGTTTCTCGCTCGTTCTCAGACGTTCGTGTACGCGACCCGCCACGCGCCCGGGAGCGCGTCGAGCGCGTTCCGGAACTCCGTGGCGGCCAGCCCGTAGAACTTCTCGCGGCCGACGGCCGTCCGCACGCGCACGACGACCGTGTGCTCGGTCGCCTCGAAGGCGGTCAGCGAGCCGCCGCCCGCGCGTTCGAGGCGCGCGCACTCGGGTTTCCGGTCGACGAGCTCCGAGCCGAGGTCCCAGCTGAGAGATTCGGCGGCGTCGAGCGCGAACGGAACGCGCTCACCCATGATGCGGTCCTGGCCACTCGTTGCCATACCACGACTTCGGTAGTTCAGTAGTATAAATCGTGTCATTCCGGCACACGCGCCGCCAGCAAGTACGCGTTGCTCCGGTACGTTCAAGGCCGCACCACGCCTCCATCCGTCAATGACACGGTCCGTCTGGCTGAAGGCCGACGACGCGGTCGGTGACTGGGAGACGCGGAAGCGACGCATCACGACCGGCTTGGAGGCCGGCGTCGACTGGGTGCTCGTCGACGACGAGGACGTCGAGCGCGTCCGCGAACTCGGCTCGGTGAACGTCGCGGCGTTCCGCACGGACGACGGCGACGTCATCGAGGAAGCCGACAGCGAGGAGGCCGCCGAACCCGACGCGTACGTCGTCGGGAAGGACGGCGAGGGCGACGGCACGGTCGACCTCCCGGAGGACTTCTCGGGGAGCGCAGACCTCTCCACGATTCGTCGCGGGAACGCCGACGCCGCCTACGTCAGCATCCTCGACGAGCGCTACGAGGCGTTCGCCGAGGAAGCCGCTCAGGACGCCGAACACACCATCGTCGTCGGCGAGGACTGGACTATCATCCCGCTGGAGAACCTCATCGCGCGCATCGGCGACGAGACCACGCTCGTCGCGGGCGTCGAGTCCGCCGCGGAGGCCGAGACCGCCTTCGAGACGCTGGATATCGGCGCGGACGCGGTGCTGCTGGACAGCGACGACCCGGACGAAATTCGCCGCACGGTGCAGGCACGGGACGCCGCCGAGCGCGAGCGCCTCGACCTCGCGTGGGTCTCCGTCACGGAAATTGAGGAAGCCGGGAGCGCGGACCGCGTCTGCGTCGACACGGGCAGCCTCATGGACGACGACGAGGGGATGCTCGTCGGGTCGATGTCCCGCGGGCTGTTCTTCGTGCACGCCGAGACCGCCGAGTCGCCGTACGTCGCCTCGCGGCCGTTCCGCGTGAACGCCGGCGCCGTCCACGCCTACGTGCGGACGCCGGACGGCGGCACGAAATACCTCGCGGAGCTCTCCAGCGGCGACGAAGTGCAGGTCGTCGACCGCGAGGGCCACACGCGGACCGCGGTGGTCGGGCGCGCGAAAATCGAGAAGCGGCCGATGTTCCGCGTCGAAGCCGAGACCGAGTCCGGCGACCGCATCGAGACGCTGCTCCAGAACGCCGAGACCATCAAAGTCTCCACGCGCAAGGGCCGCACCGCCGTCACGGACCTCGAAGAAGGCGACGAGATTCTTGCCTACCTCGAAGAGGGTGGTCGCCACTTCGGCGAAGCCATCGACGAGCGCATCATCGAACAGTAGCGCTGCGCACCGCTACGCAGAGTCGGCGTCGTCAGTCGCGGTGTCGAAGCGCGTCGTACACCACTGACAGAAGTCGAGGTCGCTGTCGAGTTCTTTGCCGCACTCCGGACACGTCGCGGGTTCGCCAGCAGCGTCCGCGTCGGCACCGCCGGGCGTCGGCACGTGCTCGGCGACGGCGCTCGCTGTATCACGGACCGCGACGAGGTACGCGTCGACGACGTTCAGCACGCGAATCACCAACAGACTGAGCGTCACTTCGAGGCTGAAGCTCTCGCTGGCTTCCACGAGGCCCCCGAACCCGTCGGTCTGGAACGCCTGGTACGCCGCCTCGGGGACGACCAGCGCGGCCGTCACGAGCGCGAGCGTGAACCACGAGAGGGCGCGCACCCAGCGCCGCAGGTAGACGTGTCCGAGGCCGGGATAGACGAAGCCGAGTACCGCCGCGATGACGCCGCGTCGATTGACCACAGTTACTCTAACTCGGGGCCGCGCGCTCCTAAAGCCACCGAACGCCGACTACTGGAGGTTGTCGACGAGCGTGCGCAGCGTCGCGGCGTCGTACTGGCCGGGTGCGGTCGCGTGCTCGGGGTCGACGGGCGCGTACCCGATGCGAGAGCCGTACAGCGGCGCGACCGCGCGCGTGTGCCGGCCCGCTTCCCCCATCGCCCTCGTGGCGCCGGGCGCGTCAACCGCGCGGAACGCGTGGGTGACCCGCAGCAGGTCGAGCGCGTCCCCGTTGTCCTCGGCGGTGACCGCGAGCTTCCCGACGTCCCCCAGCGAGCACGCTTCGCCCAGCAACTCCGCGAGCACGCCCATCTCGGGCGTCCCCTCGAAGTCGTGGACGGAGACGATGGCCGCGGTGTCCTCGGCGCGCGCGGCCGCCAGCGCCTCCACGCCGTCACCGTCCTCCTCCGTGAGCGCCGCGAGTTCGACGTCGATAGCGTCCACGCAGTCGGTGCGCGCGGCCTCCGCGAGCGCGTCGCTGCGGCCGTCCTCGGCGGCCTCGCCGCCCTCCCACTCGGCGCGGTTCGTCGCGATAATCGGTAGCTCGCCGTCGTAGTCGTCGAGCCCCGGCAGCGGGTCGTCCGCGAGGTCCATCCGGAACTCGACGGCGTCGGCGTACTCGCGAGCGGCCGGCTCGTCCCCGAGGTCGGAGACGGGCGCCGCCAACACGAACTCCTCGAAGTCCATGGGGTGTCCTGTGCGGGCCGCCCGCAATACGGTTTCGGAGTCTTGGGCGAGATTCGCCGTCCGTCTACGACGAACTACTTCACGCCTCTACCTCCTCGAAAGCCCCGGCGGGCTCGCTCACGGGTCGCTACGCTCCCCGTTCACGATTTTGTGGCCTCCCTCCGGTCGGCCACGCATTCGCGGTCGCTCGCGGACATATCTGCTCGCTACGCTCGCAGATAGAGGCCCGCGAGACGACCAAGCAAGCGCGAGCCCGCCGCCCCTTTCAGTCCGCCCGTCGCCGGTTGGTTAGCTGGCGAAGCTGTCGGCTGTCGAGCAAGGAACACGCGGAAAAGCGGCGTCGCGTTCGGATGGAGCCGATTAGACCGGAATCGTGTCTTCGGCTTCGAGCAGCTCGTGGTAGCGGTTGCGGATGGTGACTTCGGAGATGTCCGCGACCTCCGAGACCTTCGCCTGCGTGGTCTTCTCGTTGGTCAGAAGCGCGGCGGCGTACACCGCGGCAGCGGCGAGACCGACCGGGCTCTTGCCGGAGTGGACGCCCTTGTCCTTCGCGGTCTTGAGGAGTTCGCGGGCGCGGTGGGCGGACTCGTCGGAGAGCTCCAGCGAGGACGCGAACCGCGGGACGTAGCTTTCGGGGTCGGCGGGCGCGACTTCGAGGCCGAGCTCGCGGACGACGTAGCGGTACGTGCGCGCGATTTCGGACTTCTCGACCCGGGAGACGTCCGCGATTTCGTCGAGGCTGCGCGGGACGCCGGCCTGCCGGGCGGCGGCGTACACGCAGGAGGTCGCGACGCCCTCGATGGAGCGGCCGGGCAGCAGGTCGTCTTCGAGCGCGCGGCGGTAGATGACCGACGCTGTCTCGCGGACGTTGTCCGGGAGGCCGAGCGCGGAGGCCATGCGGTCGATTTCGCCGAGCGCCTGCTTCAGGTTGCGCTCCTTGGCGTCGCGGGTGCGGAAGCGCTCGTTCCACTTGCGGAGCCGCTGCATCTTCTGGCGCTGGTTCGAGGACAGCGAGTTGCCGTACGCGTCCTTGTCGCGCCAGTCGATGTTCGTCGACAGCCCCTTGTCGTGCATCGTGTTCGTCGTCGGGGCGCCGACGCGGGATTTCTCGTCTTTCTCTTTCGAGTCGAATGCGCGCCACTCGGGCCCGCGGTCGATGCCGTCCTCCTCGACCACGAGGCCGCAGTCGGCGCAGACCGACTCGCCGTGCTCTTCGTCCTGGACGACGAGACCGCCACACTCCGGGCAGCCGTCCGTCGTCTCTTCTTCGTCCGTGCGCTCCTGCTCTCGGGAGCGCATGCGTGCATCTGTCATTAGCGTGAAATCACCGGAAAACCCGGGTGAGTCGTAGCCAATCGGTTGGGACAAAACACACTTAACCGTTGCGCTATTCCGACGAGGGGAGTCCCGACCGCGTCGGTTTTTACCACGGGGAACGAACCCACGGACATGCGCGTCGTCTCGCTCGCACCGAGCGCCACCGCTACCGTTGCCGCCCTCGGCGGTAGCGACCGTCTCGTCGGCGTCACCGCACATTCCAGAAATATCGACGCCCCCGTGGTCGGCGGCTGGCTGAACCCCGACTTCGAGACGGTGGCCGACCTCAGCCCGGACGTAATCCTCACCAGCGACGCCCTCCAGCGCGAGGTCCGCGACGACCTCCGCGACCGCGGCTTCGACGTCCACCACGTCGAGCCGGCGACGCTCGACGACGTCTTCTCGTCGTTCGCGGAAATCGGCGACGCCGTCGGCCTCCCCGAAGCCGGAACCGAACTGGAGGCGGAGAGCCGCGAGCGCGTCCACGAGATTCGACAGCGAGCGCCGGAGGACGGCCCGGTCGTCTACTGTGAGGAGTGGTCTGACCCGCCGATGGCCGCCGGGAACTGGGTGCCCGACGTAGTGGACGCCGCGGGCGGCCGCTATCCGTTCGTGGACGCCGGCGAGCGCTCCCGTGAGGTCGACGCGAGCGCGGTCGAAGCCGCCGCCCCCGAGCACGCCGTCGTCCACGTCTGCGGGAAGGGCGACAGCGTCGACCCGGACTTCGAAGGCCGCGGCTGGGAGTTCGACGCGGAGGTCCACGTCGTCGACGACAGCCTCCTCAACCAACCGAGCCCGCGGCTGCTCGACGGCCTCGAAACGCTCGCCGCGAGAATCCGCGGCGACTAAGGCGCGGGCCGTCCGCGTCCCGGTATGCGAGTCGCAGTCGGCTCCGGGAATCCGGTGAAGCGTGACGCGGTCGCGGCCGCGCTTCCGGCCGCGACAGTTGAATCGGTCAGCGTCGCCAGCGGCGTCCCCGAACAGCCGTGGGGCGACGACGAGACTATCGAGGGCGCGCGGAACCGCGCGGAGCGTGCGCTCGGCTCCGGGAAGTACGACCTTGGAGTGGGCCTGGAAGGCGGTGTCGCCGAGCGCGAGGGAGATTTATTCCTCGTCATGTGGGCGGCCGCGAGCGACGGCGACCGCGTGGAAATCGGTGGCGGCCCGCGGATGCGTCTCCCGGACGACGTGGCCGCGCGGCTGCGCGACGGCGCGGAACTCGGGCCCGTGATGGACGACCTGCTGGACACCTCGGGCGTCGCGGAGAACCAGGGGGCGGCGGGCGTCCTAACTGGCGGCACCACGAACAGAACGGAAGCGCTTCGTACCGCGGTTGCTGGCGCGCTCGGGCCGTTCCTCACCGACTACTACTGAACTACTCCTCGACGGCAGTGGCGTCCGTAGAGAGGTCCGCCTCGTCGCCCTCGACGGCTTCCGTCAGCGAGACGTTCAGCCACGTCATCGACGCCGCGCCGCCCGCGACCGTCACGACGTTCTTCACGATGTGGTCGACGATGGCGACGCCGAGCGCGAGGCCGAACGAGACGGGCAGCAGCGTCGAGACGATGGCCGCGAACGCCGCCTCGTAGATGCCGACGCCGCCCGGCGGCCCCGGGATGACTTTCGCGAGGTTGCCGACGCTCACCGCGAAGAAGCCGACCGCGAGCAGGCTCACGAGCGCGACGTCGAGGCCGAACGCGAGGAAGACGAGCAAGGCCGTAGCGACGTCGATGGTCCAGATGAGGACACTCGTCGCGCCGATGCGCGCGAACGCGCGGCCGTCCGCGGCGACCCGCTGGATGTCGCCGACGAACTGCTCGAAAACGCTCGCGACCAGCTGCGTGTAGGAGTCGTCGCTGGCCCACTCGACCACCCGGCGCACGTAGTTGGTGACCGAGCGCGCCGACCAGACAATCGCGACGACCGCGGCGACCGCGAGCACGCCGACGACGGAGGCGACGACGACGGCCTGCCGGACGGCCTGCGACTCCTGGCCACCCAGTCCTTCGCCCGCGGCCGTCGCTGCGAGTTCGGCGACCGTGTCGGGTGCGAACGCGGTGAGCGCGACGATGACGCCGCCCGCCAGTACCGTGATTGTGAGCAGGTCGTAGACGCGTTCGACCGTCAGCGACGCGAACCCCGTCGTGTACGGGATGT
>CAXREU010000116.1:0-16747 GCA_964229715.1 Halobacterium sp. | reverse complement strand
CGCGGCGGAGGTCGTAGTCGATGCCGGAGCCGCGACGACTCCTACGGCTACTACGACGAACTCGAGTGGGACGTCGTCACGGAGGACGGCGGCGACAACTTCGCGCGCCTCCTCGTGCGGATGCGCGAAATCGAACAGTCCGCCCGCATCATCGAGCAGTGCGTCGACCTGCTGGAAGACTGGCCGGAGGACGAGCGCGACATTCAGGCCAACGTCCCGCGCACCCTCAAGCCCGAGGCCGGCAAGGAGACGTACCGCGCCGTCGAAGGCGCGAAGGGCGAACTCGGCATCTACATCCGCGCGGACGGCACCGAGAAGCCCGGGCGGTTCAAGATTCGCAGCCCGGCGTTCTCGAACCTCTCCGCGCTCAAGGAGATGTCCACCGGGGAGTACATCCCGGACCTCGTCGCCACGCTCGGCAGCCTCGACGTGATTCTCGGGGAGGTGGACCGATAGATGGCGACGGCGACGCCACTCCCCGACACCATCCAGGACATCCTCGGCATCGGCGGCTTCGCCGGGGAACTGCTCTCGATGCTGCTCGGCGCGGCGCTCGTCGGCACCATCATGCTGACGATGACCGCGTTCGCGGGCCCGTGGGCGAAACGGAAGATTACCGCGGCGTTCACGGACCGCATCTCCGTCAACCGCATCGGCCCGTGGGGACTGGGGACCATCATCGTCGACGCAGTCCGCCTGCTGTCGAAGGAACTCATCATCCCCGAGGGCGCCGACCGGCCCGCGTACGACGTCGCGCCGGTCGTGCTCGCGGGCTCGGCGATTCTCGGCTTCGCCGTGATTCCGATGGGGAACGGCATCCACCTCGCCGACCCCGAGACGGGGCTGGTGTTCGTGTTCGCGGTCGCGTCGATTGCGAGCCTCGGCCTCCTGATGGGCGGGTACGCGTCGAACAACAAGTACAGCCTCCTCGGCGGCCTGCGCGCCGTCGCACAGAACATCGCCTACGAGATTCCGCTCGTCGTCACCGCGGCCTCCGTCGTGCTGTTCACGGGGTCGCTACAGATGAGCGAAATCGTCGCCGCCCAGACCGTGGAACTGGCAACCGTCGCCGGCATCCGGATTCCGGCGTGGTTCGCCTTCGTCAACCCGTTCGCGTTCGTGCTGTTCATGATTGCGAACCTCGCTGAGGTCGGCCGCAATCCCTTCGACACGCCCGAAGCGCCGACCGAAATCGTCGGCGGCTACCAGACCGAGTACTCCTCGGTGTACTTCGTGCTGTTCTACCTCGGCGAGTTCGTCCACATCTTCCTCGGCGGCGCCATCATCGCGACGCTGTTCCTCGGCGGCCCGGCGGGACCGGTCCTGCCCGGGTTCGTCTGGTTCACCATCAAAATCTGGGCGGTGTTCCTGTTCACGCAGTGGTGCCGGTCGGCGGTCCCACGCGTGCGCATCGACCAGATTATCGAGATTGGCTGGAAGGGCCTGCTGGTCCTCTCGTTCGCTAATCTCGTGCTCACCGCAGTTATCCTCGGGGTGCTCGGACTATGATTGGACTACTCAAAGGGATGGCAACGACGATGAAACACGCCCTCGACGGTGAGACGTTCACCGTCGAGTACCCGGAGGAAGCGCCCGAAGTCAGCCCGCGCTTCCGCGGGGTGCACAAGTTCAGCCAAGAGCGCTGCATCTGGTGTCGCCAGTGCGAGAACGTCTGCCCGAACGACACCATCCAAATCGTCACGGACAAGCAGCGCAACGGCGAGCAGTACAACCTCCACGTCGGGCAGTGCATCTACTGTCGGCTCTGCGAGGAGGTCTGTCCGGTGGACGCGATTCTCCTCACGGAGAACTTCGAGTTCACCGGGGACACGAAACACGACCTCGTGTTCAACAAAGAACAGTTGAAGAACGTGCCGTGGTACAACGACCTCGACCCGCTGGCGTCCCGCGAGCCCGACCGGGGTTCCTGGGTCGGCGAAGGCGAAGGCGAGGTCGACTACCAGTAGTTGCGCGCCCGTCTCGAAACCTACAAAGGGCGTATTTGCGAACCACAAGGTGACTGAAATGACGTACGAAACAATCGCGTTCGGGCTGTTCGCGCTGGTGACAGTAGCGTGCAGTCTCGGCGCTGTCCTGGTGCGGGACGTGTGGCACTCCGCGCTGCTGCTCGGCGGCTCGCTGTTGAGCTTCGCCGTGCACTACGTGATGTTACAGGCGGAGTTCGTCGCCGCGATGCAGATTCTCGTCTACGTCGGCGGCGTCCTCATCCTCATCACGTTCGCAGTGATGCTCACGCGTCAGACTAGAGGTACAGGAGAGGTGACTAACGCATGACGACGCGACCACGACTGCGCGACCCGTCGACGTTTGCGACGGGCGTCGTCGCGGTCGCGTTGTTCGCTGTGCTCGCGGCCGTGTTCCTCGGCGCCGGATTCGAGGGCGCGGTCGGGTTCGCCGGCGACGTGAACGTCACGGCGACCATCGGCTACGCGCTGCTCGGCCTGATGGACGTCGCGGGCGAGAACACGGTCGCCAGCGAGGGCTTCCTCGCGGCGTTCATCATCATCGCGTTGCTGCTGGACGCCGCGCTGGAAGGCTCCGTGCTGCTCGCGAGCCGCGACAACGAGGGGGGTGACGGCGAATAATGCCTGTCGCCGTCGAGTACTACCTCCTGTTGTCCGCGGCCGTGTTCTGCACAGGCGTGTTCGGCGTGCTCACGCGCGAGAACGCGCTCATGTTCCTCATCAGCGTCGAGCTGATGCTGAACGCCGCGAACATCAATCTCGTGGCGTTCTCGCACTTCTACGGGAACATCACCGGCCAGGTGTTCAGCCTGTTCGTGATGGCGCTGGCCGCGGCGGAAGTCGCCGTCGGCCTCGGCATCGTGCTCGTGTTGTATCGGAACTTCAACGACATCGACGTGCGCAACGCGACGACCATGAGGTGGTAAGATGGTAGGTGCAATTGATTTCACTCCGGCCATTCCGCTGCTGCCGTTCGCCGCGTTCCTCGTGGCGCTGCTCGTCGGCCACTTCGCGCCGCGGCTACTGCCGAAAGGCGGTGCGATTCCCGGCATCCTCGCGACCGCCGGGTCGCTGCTGTTGTCCATCTGGACGTTCGTCGCCGTGAGCGGCGGCGGCTACCACGCACAGGACATCTACACGTGGGTCGTCGGCCAGAACACGTTCAGTCTCCACTTCGGCATTCTCATCGACCCGCTGTCGGCGATGATGCTGGTCATCGTGTCGCTGGTCGCGGTCCTCGTGCACGTGTTCAGTCTCGGCTACATGAACGACGAGGGCGAGACCGGCCTCCCGCGGTACTACGCCGGCCTCGGCCTGTTCACGTTCTCGATGCTGGCGTTCGTCGTCGCGGACAACCTCCTAATGGCGTTCATGTTCTTCGAGCTGGTCGGGCTCTGCTCGTACCTGCTCATCGGGTTCCACTTCCGGGAGCCCGGCCCGCCGAGCGCCGCGAAGAAGGCGTTCCTCGTCACGCGCTTCGGGGACTACTTCTTCCTCATCGGCGTCGTCGGCATCCTCGCGACGTTCGGCACCGCGCGGTTCGTCGCCATCGGTGACGGCGTCCACAGCTTCCCGCACCTCGCCGAGCAAGCGCTCGCGGCTGCGGGCGGCGAGGGCACGATGCCCGAACACGTCGCGAGCTTCCTCGACGTCGTCGGGATGAGTCCCGACACGTGGTTCGCGATTCTCGGGCTGCTCGTGCTCGGCGGCGTCGTCGGCAAGTCCGCGCAGTTCCCGCTGCACACGTGGCTGCCGGACGCGCTGGAGGGCCCGACGCCCGTCTCCGCGCTCATCCACGCCGCGACGATGGTGGCGGCCGGCGTCTACCTCGTCGCGCGTATGTACGGCTTCTACGCGCTGCTTCCGACCGTCCTCGCGATTATCGCGCTGGTCGGCGGGTTCACCGCGCTGTTCGCCGCGTCGATGGGCGTCGTCAAGGACGAGCTCAAGCAGGTGCTGGCGTACTCCACCATCAGCCAGTACGGTTACATGATGCTCGGCCTCGGCGCCGGTGGTTACGTCGCTGCGACCTTCCACCTGATGACCCACGCGTTCTTCAAGGCGCTGTTGTTCCTCGGCGCCGGGTCGGTCATCATCGCGATGCACCACAACGAGGACATGTGGGACATGGGCGGCCTCAAGGAGAAGATGCCCGTGACCTACTACACGTTCCTCTCCGGGAGCCTCGCGCTCGCCGGCATCGTGCCGTTCGCGGGCTTCTGGTCGAAGGACGAAGTGCTGTACTACGCGGTCAACTACGGGCTCGGCGAGAGCCCGATTCTGCTCGCCGCGTACGCGATGGGGCTGCTCGCGGTGTTCTTCACGGGCTTCTACACGTTCCGGATGGTGTTCCTCACCTTCCACGGCGAACCCCGCAGCGACACCGCCCGCGACCCCCACGGTGTCGGCTGGAACGTCAAGCTCCCGCTGGTCGTCCTCGGGGTTCTCGCGGCCACCGCCGGCCTCGTGAACATGACGCCGGTCGCGAAAGTCACCGGCCTCCACATCGAGTTCCTCCACCAGTGGCTGGTGATTCCCGAGGGTAGCGAGTTCGCCGCCCTCGGCTACGACCACTACCACCACCTGCTCGAGGCGTTCGCCGGCTACGGCGCCGCGGGCATCGGCACGCTCGCGCCCGCCGCGGTCTCGCTCGCGCTCGCGTTCGGTGGCGCCGGCCTCGCGTGGGTGCTGTACAACGTCGACTCGCCGACCGAGCACACCGAGAAGCTCGGCGGCATCAAGACCGTACTGTACAACAACTACTACCAGGACGAGTACCAGGTGTGGCTCGCGCAAGGCGTCACGCTCCCGCTCGCCCGCGCCGCCGACACGTTCGACCAGGGCATCGTCGACGGCGTCGTCAACGGCGTCAGCAGCGTGAGCCTGTTCGCCGGCAGCCGCATCAAGCGGATTCAGGACGGCCTCGTGACGCACTACGCCGCCCTGCTGACGCTGAGTCTGGTCGTCCTCCTGGTGGCCTTCGGCCTCCTCGGGGGGTGGTTCTGAATGTTGATTGAAGCACTCATCGCCGTCACGTTGGTTTCGGCGTTCGCCGTCATGCTCGCACCCGACAAGATTGCGGGCAAGCTGGCGTTCGCCCTGAGTCTGCTCCCCGTCGCGGGGAGCCTCTGGATGTTCGGACAGTTCGACGCGAGCGGGAACGCGCTCTTCGAGAGCGGGAATCTCGCGTTCGAGACGACCGCGCGCTGGATTAGCGTCGGCCCGTACGCGCTCAACTGGCACGTCGGCCTCGACGGCATCAGCATGCCGCTGGTCGTCCTGTCGACGCTGCTGACGTCGCTGGCCATCGTGAGCGCGTGGACGCCGATTCAGGAGCGTCAGAGCCAGTTCTACTCGCTGATGCTGTTCATGCTGGCGAGCCTCCTGGGCGTGTTCACGGCACTGGACTTCTTCGTCTGGTTCGTCTTCTGGGAGTTCGTGCTCGTGCCGATGTACTTCCTCATCGGCATCTGGGGCGGCCCGCGCCGGAAGTACGCCGCCATCAAGTTCTTCGTCTACACGAACGTCGCCAGCCTGGTGATGTTCATCGGGTTCGTGGCGCTCGTGTTCGCGCTCCCGGTCCAGACGATGGACCTGCCGACCATCGCGGCCGCGCTCGACGCCGGGAACTTCCAGACGACGTACGGCCTCGGCGCCGAGACCCTGAAGGTCGTCGCGTTCTTCGCGATGTTCCTCGGGTTCGCGGTGAAGGTGCCGCTGGTCCCGCTGCACACGTGGCTGCCGGACGCCCACGTGCAGGCCCCCACGCCGGCCTCGGTGATGCTGGCAGGGGTGCTCCTGAAGATGGGGACGTACGCCCTGCTCCGGTTCAACTTCACGATGCTGCCGGGCGTCGCACGCGACTACGCGGTGCTCATCGCCGTCTTCGCCGTTGTCTCCGTGATTTACGGCGCGATGCTCGCGCTCGCCCAGCAGGACCTCAAGCGCATCGTCGCGTACTCCTCGGTGTCCTCGATGGGGTACGTGATTCTCGGGCTCGTGGCGTACAACGTCTACGGGCTCGGCGGCGCGACCTTCCAGATGGTCGCCCACGGCCTCATCTCGGGGCTGATGTTCATGTGCGTCGGCGTCATCTACAACGTCGCCCACACGCGCATGGTCGGCGACCTCTCCGGCATCGCGGACAAGATGCCGGTGACCGCCGCGGTGTTCGTCGCCGCGGCGTTCGGCTACATGGGCCTGCCGCTGATGGCGGGCTTCGCGGGCGAGCTGTTCATCTTCCTCGGCGGCTTCAGCGCCACCTTCCCGTACGCGCAGCTGTTCACGGCGCTGGCGATGTTCGGCATCGTCGTCGTCGCGGGCTACCTGCTGTTCGCGATGCAGCGCGTCCTCTTCGGGCCGTTCAGTGCGGACACGGACTACGACATCGTGCCCGCAGCGCCCCACGACGCGGCCGCCATCGTCGTGTTGGTGGTGCTGGTCGTCGTGCTCGGGACGGTGCCCGAGGTGTTCTATGGCATGATTCAGGACGCGGTCAACCCGATGGTGGACTCGCTGCCGGAGGCAACCGCCTTCCTCACTGGGGGTGAGCTCTGATGGTGGAACTGCCACCGCTGACGCCCCAGATTCTGCTCGGGCTGACGGCAATCGTGCTGTTCGGCATCGACATCGTCGCGCCCGACACTCGGAAGAACGGCCTGCTAGCCTCGGTGAGCGCCATCGGCACCGCTGCCGCCGGCGCGACCGCAGTGTGGTTCCTCGCGGCCGGCACGGGCGACTACCGGTTCGTGCAGTTCGACGGCGCGCTCGTCGTGGACGCGTTGAGCCTGTTCTTCGCGGTCGTCGTCGCGAGCGTCGCCACGCTCGTCGTCATCGCGAGCTACGACTACATCGAGGACGAGGAGCACGTCTCCGAGTACTACTCGCTGGTCGTGCTGGCGGCGACGGGCATGTCGCTGATGGCGGCCGCCAACAGCCTCGTGACGGTGTTCGTCGCGCTGGAGCTGGCGAGTCTGCCGTCGTACGCGCTCGTCTCGTTCCTGAAGACCGACCGAGGCAGCGTCGAAGCCGGCCTGAAGTACTTCCTCATCGGCGCGCTGTCCTCCGCCGTGATGGCGTACGGCATCAGTCTCGTGTACGCCACGACCGGCACGCTCCTGCTTGACGGCATCGCGGCCGAAGTCGCCGGCAACCAGTTCGGCGGCGTGCTCGGCCTCGGCATCCTGATGCTCGCCGGCGGGTTCGCGTTCAAGACGGCGTCGGTGCCGTTCCACTTCTGGGCGCCGGAAGCCTACGAGGGCGCGCCCGCGCCGATTAGCGCGTTCCTCTCGTCGGCGTCGAAGGCCGCCGGGTTCGCGGTCGCGTTCCGCGTGTTCACGACCGCGTTCCCGCTGGACGCGGTGGCCGCGGTGGCTATCGACTGGTCGCTTCTGTTCGCCGTGCTCGCTGTGGTCACGATGACCCTCGGGAACTTCGCGGCGGCCACGCAGAACGAGGTCAAGCGGATGCTCGCGTACTCCTCTATCGGGCACGCGGGCTACGTGCTGATGGGGCTGGCCGCGCTCCAGAGCGGCGCCGCGGAGGCGAACGCCTTCGTGCTCGGCGCGTCGATGACCCACCTGCTCGTCTACGGCTTCATGAACACGGGCGCGTTCCTGTTCGTCGCGCTCGTCGAGTACTGGGACGTGGGCCGCACGTTCGAGGACTACAACGGCCTCGCGACCCGCGCCCCCGTGGCCTGTGTCGCGATGACCGTGTTCATGTTCAGCCTCGCCGGCCTCCCGGTCGGCGGCGGCTTCCTCTCGAAGTACCTGCTGTTCGCGGGGACCGTCCAGGCTGGCTTCGCGTGGCTCGCGGCCATCGCGGCCATCAACAGCGCGCTGTCGCTGTACTACTACTCGCGAGTCGTCAAAGCCATCTGGATTGAGGACCCCAGCGACGACCTCTCGCTTGCCGGGACGCCGACCGGCCTCTACACCGCCGTCGTCGCGGCGGCGGTGGCGACGGTCGTCCTGCTGGTGGCGTTCGACCCGGTCGCGCAGACCGCCGTCCACGCCGCCGACGTCCTGTTCGCGCTGTAAGCGAACGGGGCACAACGGTACCTTTTAGCGGATTCGGAAGCAATCACGGGCCAACGAATGGTTTCTCGGCTCGTGCTCGGTTGCGGCACGACGGGCCACGCACTCGTGGAGCACCTCTCACAGCGGCGCGGCGAGCTGTTCGTGCTGGACGGGGACGCGAGCCGCGTGGAGTCGCTACGCAACGAGAAAGTCGCCGCCGAAGTCCGCGACGTCACCGACCCCGCGGAGCTCAGGGGGCTGGAGCGCGACGTCGACGTGGTCTTCGTGGGGACCGACGGCGCCGCCGCCAACCGGCTGGCCGCGGAGGCCGCCCGCGAGGTCTACCCGGACGCCGAGCTCGTAGCGTACCTCGGGTTCGAGGCGACCAGCGACGACCGCGAGGCGCTGGCCGCGGTCGCCGACCGCGTCGTCGACCCCGGCGAAGCGGTGCTCGACCACGTCGAGGAGGTCGCGACAGCCGATGGCTCTGAGAAGCTGCAAGCGCTGCGCACGACCCTCGAAGGCATCGACGGGACGATGGGCGTGTTCATGCACGACAACCCCGACCCGGACGCCATCGCGACGGCGGTCGGGCTCTCGCGCATCGCCGCGGAGTTCGGCGTCGAGACGGAGGCGTGTTACTTCGGGGAGATTTCCCACCAGGAGAACCGCGCGTTCGTCAACCTCCTGGAACTCGAGGTTCGGAACGTCGCGGCCGACGAGAAACTGGAGTTCGACGCCGTCGCGCTCGTCAACCACTCCGCGCCCGGCGTCAACGACCAACTCGACCCGGAGAGGGAAGTGGACATCGTCGTCGACCACCACCCGCCGACCGACGACGTGGACGCCGACTTCGTCGACATCCGCCCGGGGTTGGGCGCGGCCAGCACCATCCTCGTGGAGTATATCCGCGGGTTCGGCCTCGACGTCGAGACCGAGGTCGCGACCGCGCTCTTGTACGGCATCCGCGTGGACCCCGACGACTTCGCGCGCGAGATTACGACCGACGACTTCGAGGCGGGCGCGTGGCTGCTGGACCGCGCGGACACCGACGTCTTAGAGCGCATCGAGAGTCCGTCGGTGAGCGCGGACACCCTCGACACCATCGCGCGCGCCATCCGCAACCGCGAACTCGACGGCTCCGTGCTGGCTTCCTGTGTCGGTGCCATCTCCGACCGCGACACGCTCGCACAGGCCGCGGACCGGCTGCTCGCGATGCGGGGCGTGACGGTGACGTTCGTCTACGGCTACACCGAGGGCACCATCTACGTGTCGTCGCGCGCCCGCGGCAACGACGTGGATCTCGGCGCGGTGCTGCGGTCGGCGTTCGACGACATGGGGAGCGCGGGCGGCCACGCGGACATGGCGGGCGCGCAGCTCCCGCTGGGGCTGTTCGACGAGGTCGGTGAGGAGGCCGAGCAGACGCTCACGGAGATGGTCGAGGACGTGGTGGCGACGCGGTTCTTCGAGGCGATTCGTGGGGAATGAGTTTTCCCGGTCGACGCGTAACGAGCACGTGATGGATTCGGCCCTCGACCACGACGGCGCGAAACCCACGGTCGACGACTACATGACCCGGGACGTCGCGACCGTCTCCCCGGACGACACGGTGCGCGACGTCGCGACCCGCATCTCAGAGAGCGAGCACAACGGCTTCCCGGTGACCGAGGGGCGCCGCGTCGAGGGGTTCGTCTCCGCGCGCGACCTCCTGCTCTCGGACCCGGACGAACTCGTGTTCAAGGTGATGAGCGACGAGCTCATCGTCGCCCACCCCGAGATGAAGGTGACCGACGCCGCCCGGGTCATCCTGCGGTCGGGCATCCAGAAGCTCCCCGTCGTCGACGACGCGGGCAACCTCGTTGGCATCATCTCGAACTCCGACGTCATCCGCTCGCAAATCGAGCGCGCCACCCCCGAGAAGGTCGGGAAGCTCAAGCGCACGCTGGAGACGATTCACGGCATCGAAGCCACGGAGGAGCGCCGGACTGTCCAGCTGGACGACCTAGTCCCGACCCAGGGGAAGGTGTACGCCGACGAGCTGGAGGGGCGCCAGTACGAGCTCGCGCACGGGCTCGCGGAGCCACTGGTCGTCATCGACAACGGCGGCGTCGAACTGCTGCTGGCGGACGGCCACCACCGCGTGATGGCCGCCGAGCGCGCCGGCATCGAGGAGATGGACGCCTACGTCATCGCCTTGGAGCGCCGCGTCGACCTCGGGATGGCCCGTACCGCCGACAAGGAAGGCCTGGAGTCGATTTCGGACATCCACGTCGTCGACTACGCCCACCACCCGCTCGTGGAGACCATCGAACGTCTGCAGTGACCCGGTAGCCACTCGGGCACGCGACTCACGGGTCGTCCCTCCCCGTTCGCCGGTTCTGTCGACGCTGCTCGCGGTTTCACCGCTCGCGTCAACGTGGCTCGCCTCGGTCGCCACGCATCCGACCGGTTCCTTCATTATTCTCCCGGCAAGATTTGAGGGCATGTACGACGACGAGGAGCTCGCCGACATCCGCGAGGCCCGGGAAGACTGGGAGGACGACACCCTCGACCCCGTGCTCGACGCCTACGGCGAGCGCAAGGAGCGCTTCGCGACCGTCTCCAACGTGGAAGTCGACCGGCTGTACACGCCCGACGACGTCGCGGACCTCGACTACACCGAAGACCTCGGGTTCCCCGGGGAGTTCCCGTACACCCGGGGCGTCTACCCGACCGGCTACCGCGGCCGCACGTGGACGATGCGGCAGTTCGCGGGGTTCGGCACCGCCGAGGAGACCAACGAGCGCTTCCACTACCTCATCGAGAACGGCCAGACCGGGCTCTCGACGGCCTTCGACATGCCCTCGCTGATGGGGCTGGACAGCGACGACCCGATGAGCCTCGGCGAGGTCGGCAAGGAGGGCGTCGCCGTCGACACGCTGCGCGACATGGAGATTCTGTTCGACGGCATCGACCTCTCGGAAGTCTCGACGTCCTTTACCATCAACCCGAGCGCGCCGGTCATCTACGCGATGTACCTCGCGCTCGCCGACCAGCAGGGCCTCGACCGCGAGGAGGTTCGGGGCACTCTCCAGAACGACATGCTCAAGGAGTTCATCGCGCAGAAGGAGTGGGTCGTCCCGCCGGAGCCCTCCCTGGACCTCGTGACCGACGTCGTGGAGTACTGCGCCTCGGAGACGCCGAAGTTCCACCCAATCTCAATCTCGGGCTACCACATCCGCGAAGCCGGGTCGACCGCAGTCCAGGAGTTGGCGTTCACGCTCGCGGACGGGTTTGCGTACGTCGAGGACGCCATAGAGCGGGGCCTAGACGTCGACGAGTTCGCGCCGCAGCTCTCCTTTTTCTTCAACTCCCACAACTCCATCTTCGAGGAAATAGCGAAGTTCCGCGCGGCCCGGCGCATCTACGCCCGCGTGATGGACGAGCGCTACGACGCTGAGGCGGAGGCGTCCAAGCAGTTGAAGTTCCACACGCAGACCGCGGGCCAGAGTCTGACCGCCCAGCAGCCGTTGAACAACGTCGCCCGCGTCACGCTGCAGGCGCTGGCGGCGGTGCTCGGCGGCTCCCAGAGCGTCCACACGAACTCCTACGACGAGGCGCTCGCGCTCCCCAGCGAGGACGCCGTGCGGGTCGCGCTCCGCACCCAGCAGATTATCGCCGAGGAGTCCGGCGCGGCGGACATCGTCGACCCGCTCGGCGGGAGTTTCGCCATCGAAGCGCTCACCGACGAGGTCGAGGAGGAGGCGATGGCGTACATCGATGAAATCGAGGCGAAGGGCGACGGTTCGATTCGGGACGGCGTGCTCGCGGGCATCGAGGAGGGGTACTTCCACCGCGAGATTCAGGAGGCCGCCTACGAGTACCAGTCCCGCGTCGACGACGGGGAGGAGACGGTCGTCGGGGTCAACGCCTACGAGGTCGAGGAAGACACCAGTCCGGACACGCTCCACGTCGACGAGGACGCCACCCGCGAGCGCCAACTCGGCCGCCTAGAGGACGTCAAGGCAGAGCGCGACGACGACGCGGTCGCGGACGCGCTGGACGCGCTCCGCGAGGGCATCGACGCCGATGAGAACACCGTCCCCTACATCGTGGACGCGGTGAATGCGTACGCGACGATGGGCGAAATCATGCAGGTGTTCGAGGACGAGTTCGGGGGTTATCAGGAGACCGCCGCAGTCGCCTGATTAGAGGTACGCCGAGTCCCAGCGCGTCGCCTTCCGCTTGTTCCCGCACTCGCCGCACTCCACGCGGCCCATCGCGTCCATCGCGGTGTCCAGCGACCCGCAGTTCGCACAGTAGAAGCCGTAGCGGTCCTCGCGGTTGGGCGTGTTGTACGCCGCGTAGAACGGCGCCTGCGAGCCCCGCTCGCGCTCGTCGTACGCCACGTAGACGGTGCCGCCGTCGACCTCGTGTTCCTCGGTGAGTTCCGCGGCCTCGCCCTCGGGGAGGTTCACGTAGAGGTGTTCGGTGTACGTCTCCCCAGCGATGTCGAGCGTGCGTTTGCCGGTGCGCGCGTAGCCACTCGCCTGGTAGAACTCGTTGCCCGCGCGGTTCGCCGCGAGCACGCGACCCTCCACGCGGTTCGCGCCCCGCTCCAGAAGCTCGGTCTCGGTGTGTTCGAGCAGCCGGCCGCCGAGCCCGCGGTCGCGGTGGTCGGGGTGGACGTGCAGCCACTGGATGGCCGCGACGCCGTCCGGGGATTCCGGCGACTCCTCGCCGGTCGGCTGCCGGACGTCGAGTTCGCTCTCCGAGAACGCGACCACGCTGTCGTCGTCCACGACCACGAGGAAGACGACATCGTCGGCGTCGAGGCGCTCGGTCAGTCGGTCGGCGCCGTACCACTCGTCGGCCGCGGCCGCGACGATGTCCTCGCCGAGCTGGCCGGCGTACGTCGCTTCCAGAGACGCCTCGGCCACGCGCCGAATGCCGTCCGCGTCGTCGTGAGTGGCTTCCCGAATCTTCATGTCTGTTTGATGTCCGTCCACCCACTAATACCTACTCGCGGTCCGCGAGCCGTCAGGCGTCGGCGCGCTCGGAAACGAAAACGATAGCCAGGAGGCCGATGCCGAGCAGAATTCCGACGGAGACGACACCGAACAGCGCGAGGTTCAACGGGTTCAGCTGGAACGTAATCGGCCCGACGGCGCCGTAGGCCGCGCCCGACCCCTCCACGAGCGGGCCCGATGGACCGCCGCCGTCTCCGTAGACGATGATACCGAGCACGTACCCGAACAGGCCGGCAACCGCGACCGCGGAGACGTACATCCACAGCACCACTCGTCGACCGCGCGTGTCGGGTTCGCTCACACGTGCTCGTAGGCAGCGGAGTGGGTAGCCTTTTGCGGTGTCGCCGCCAACGAATCGCGTATGGAAGACAAGGAGCTCATGTTCGTAGTGCTGGCGGGTATCGCACTCCTGATGTTCCTGACCGGCTTCGTGCTCGTTCTCGCGTAAAGAAGAAGCGCGCGTCTCAGTCCGCGGACTGGGCGTCGTCGGTTTCGCCGCCGTCCGTCGCCGGGACGGGAGCCTCACGCTGTTGCTCGTACCACTCCCAGTCGTTGGTGAGCTGGTCGGTCTCCTCGAGGTCCCACGGGTCGCCGCTGTCGACTTTCGGGCCCTCCTTCCAGGAGACGACCATGTTCCACACCCACAGCAGGGTACTGATGCCGATGAGGAACGCGCCCGCGGTCGCAATCTGGTGGGCGGTGACGAACTGCGGGAGGTACGTCGCGTACCGCCGCGGCATGCCGCCGTAGCCGAGCCACAGCATCGCCAGGAACGTCAGGTTCGACCCGACGAGGCCGAGCCAGAAGTGCGCGTGCGCGAACCGCTTCTGGTACATCCGACCGGTGAACATCGGGAACCAGTAGTACGTACCCGCGAACAGCGCGAACCCGATGGCGCCGTAGACGATGAAGTGGAAGTGGCCGACGACGTAGTAGGTGTCGTGGAGGATGAGGTCGACGGGGATGGCGGCGAGGAAGATGCCGGTGACGCCGCCGATGATGAAGTTCTGGACGAAGCCGATGCAGAACAGCATCGGCGCGGTGAGCCGGAGCTTGCCGTTCCACATCGTCGTAATCCAGTTGAACACCTTCACCGCGGATGGTATCGCAATCGCGAGTGACACCGCCATGAAGCTAGCGCGCAGGCGCGGGTCGATACCCGTCGTGAACATGTGGTGGGCCCACACGCCGAAGCTCAGCACCCCAATCGCCAGCGTCGAGTAGACGACGAACTTGAACCCGAACAGCTTCCGCCCCGAGAACTTCGGCAGCACGAGGCTGACGATACCCATCGGCGGGAGCACGAGAATGTACACTTCGGGATGCCCGAAGAACCAGAACAGGTGCTGCCAGAGAATCGGGTCACCGCCGGCGACCGTGAAGAACGTCGTGCCGAAGTTCCGGTCGAGCAGCAGCATGATGAGCGCGCTGCCCAGCAGCGGGAACGCGAACAGAATCAGCCCGGACTGCGTGAGCATCGTCCACGAGAAGATGTCGAGACTCGGCCAGCCGACGTCGTCGCCGCGCTCGGTGAAGATGGTCGCGATGAAGTTGACCGCGCCCATCGTCGCCGAGACCCCCGTGAGGTGGAGGCCGAGCAGCATCATGTCGATGGCGGGGCTGGACATCTGGATGGACAGCGGCGTGTACATCGTCCAGCTGGTCTGGGCGGTTGCGACGCCCGGAATCAGGAAGCCTGCCCAGACGAGGAGCGCGCCCGGCGGCAGCAGCCAGAAGGCGATGGCGTTGATGCGGGGGAACGCCATGTCGTCGGCGCCGATGAGCAGCGGGATGAAGTAGTTCCCGAACGCCGCAATCATCGGCGTCCCGAACAGGAACAGCATCGTGATGCCGTGACTGGTCAGGAGGCCGTTGTACAGCGCGGGGTCGATAATGTTCGTCGCGGGTGCGGCGAGCTCGATGCGCATCAGAAGCACGGCGAGGCCGCCCCAGACGAACGCGATGGCACCGTACGTGCCGTAGAGAATCCCGATGTCCTTGTGGTCGACCGTCGTGAGCCACCGGACGATGCCGCCCGGCTTCTCTTCGTGTCCGTGTTCGGTGCGCTCCCCGAGCGCACCGCCGACGTCGCTGAGGGGCGTGTACGACCGCCAGTCCTCGAGACGCGCGAGGGAAGCAGCCACCGCAACGAGAAGCACGCCCATCAGCACGGTTAGCACCAGTGATGACGAGGCCATGGACCACAGTCAGTACCGGACCGTAAAGAAAGCTTAGGATTGGGCGCGCCAGCGCGCGCGCCGAGAATCACGGGACGCCGCGCGGATTTCGCGCGGGAGACGGCGGTACGGCTGAGAGCCGGTTCAGTGCGGGCCGACTTCTTCCTCGCCGGTCTCGATGCGCTTGGCGGCGACGTACGTGAGGACGGAGAGCCCGACCAGCATCCACCCGACGAGGATGAACTGGAGGACGCGTTCGAGCGTGAAGCCCGACCCCCACGGGTTCACGGCCACGAAGGCCACGAAGAAGAACGCCATGATGGCCAGCGGGACGATGTTGACCGTGAGGTCGAGGAGGGTGTCCTTGTCGAAGATGGTGGAACTCATTAGCGGGAGTTCGGAGCGGCGGACAAATATAGCTTGAGGATTCAGCGCCAGTCCCGGGCTACAGGCGCCCAGTCTCGTAGAGGAACAGCGCGACCGCGGCGGCGACGACGACAACGCCGGTTCCGCCGAGCGCGAGGCCGCGCGCGGTCGCGGACGTAGCGACGTAGAGGGCGGCACCGGCTGCCCCGAACAGCACGCCGACCGCCAGCGCGGGCTGGTACAGCGTGGACGCGAACCCGGACTCGCGGAGGATGCCGACGACGCTGCCCGCGAGCAACACCAGGCCGCCGACGGCGACCGGGAGCAGCCCGTCGAAGAGGATGCCGATTTCGGAGATGACGAGGCCCAACACGAGCGGAATCGGCCACGGGCTGGCGCGCGGGTACTGGTCGCTCAGTCCCTGCTCCGTTTGCTCGACCATACCACGACGTTCGGCGCGGTGGGTTAGAAAGCCATCGCTTCCGTTCAGACGGCGACCACGGCGTACGTCATCAGGAAGCCGAAGTACAGCGCGACGAGCACGGCGAGCGCGCGCAGCCGGAACGAGCGGAGGTCCTCACTCTCGTCGTGGTAGGCGCCCTCGAACGCCGCGCGCTCGTCGTCGGCGAGACTGTCGTAATGTTCGAGCCCGCGGTGGAGCGCGCGCAGGCGCTCGGTCGGGAACGCCTCGCCGCAGTACGAGCACCGGGGCGCGTCGTCGGGAGCGGTGGCGTCGGTCATAGGAACGGTGGTTCGGCGGCCGGCTGGCCGATTATCCAGAGGCTGGTCATCGTGTAGAACACCATCACGAGTGTGAGCGTGTACTGGCTGCGAATCGCCTGCAAGCGACCGGGGAGTTCGTCGTAAGCGGTGGCGTGAGCGACCCAGATGGCGAGCAGGTGCCCGAGCAGGACCGCAGCGACGCCGACGCCGGAGAGCCAACTCGGGAGCACGAGCGTGCGCGCGACCGGCGGGTCCAGGGGCGCGAGCAGCGCACCGAACAGCGACGGAGACAGCGACAGCGCGTAGACGAGGTAGTGCGCGAGGTGGTAGCCCGCGGCGATGGCGAGCAGCGATGGCGCGAACCGGCGCGCGAGCACGGCGGCATCCGTGTACGTCGGCGCGACATCGCGGGCTGTCCGGGCGGCCCACCAGTAGAGCCGGTGGAAGCCGAGGAAGCCGACGAGGAG
>CAXREU010000115.1:0-7283 GCA_964229715.1 Halobacterium sp. | reverse complement strand
CGGGCCTGGAGCTGCACGTGCCGTTTGGCGGGTTCAAGCGGTCGTCTTCCGAAACCTGGCGCGAACAGGGCGACGAGGGCCTCGAGTTCTACACCATCGAAAAAACCGTCTACGACAACTACTGACGGCGCCCGCAGTTCACTCGCGGCCCGTTTCTGGCCGCCCATCGAGAGCCGAGTTTTATAGGGGGTGAGGCCGTGGCGGTACCCATGGAAGACGCACTCGTAGTCGTCGACGATAGAGAGAGTACCGCCGGCGTGCTCCGCGAAGCCGCCGCGTACGCAACTGGCGCGGACGCAGAGCTCGTACTCTACGTGCCGCTAAGCGAGGAGGAGTTCGAAGAGTCGCTCGCCGCACTCGACGAAATCGGCCGCGTGGAGAACAAGGACTACAGCGACGAGGATGCCCTGAGCGTCGCCCGGCAGTACGCCGAGGACGTCACCGAGGAAGCGCTCGACGGCTTCGACGTGGACTACACGGTTGTTACGGACGTCACTGAGGAAGTCGAGGCGAAGCGCGTCATCGAAATCGGTAACGAGCAGGACTGCGACCACGTCTTCACGGTCGGCCGGCAGCGCTCGCCGACGGGAAAAGCGGTGTTCGGCGACACCACCCAGCGGCTCGTCCTCAACTTCCCTGGGTTCGTCACCGTCCAGATGGAGTGACGCTGTAGTTTCGACTGCTTACTGAGCGTTCCTCGCGCCGTTGGCGTTTCCGGGCGGAGACAGCTCGACGGTGACCGTGTCGGTGTCGTCGTCGACTGTCACGGTCGTCTCGCCGGCGAGCGCGCCCTTCTCCGCGGTAATCCGGTAGTCGCCTTTGAAGCCGCGCGTGGCGTAGACGCCGTCGTCGGTCTCGCCAGTGTCGTCGGTCCACCACTCCTCGAAGACGAGCTCCAGGAACTGTTGGCCGTTCTTTCGGAGCGTCCAGTCCGAGTCGTAGTAGGCACCGGTCGGCCGCCAGTGGTCGTCCTCCCAGAAGCCCCACGAGAGAACGCCCTCGACGGACTCCTTGCTGAACAGCGCAGTCAGGAAGTCTCGCGTGTAGTCCGTCTGCACGTCGACGTCTTGTGCGTTCCGGCGGTCGTGGATTTCGATGTCGAACTCGGTGACCAGAAGCGGGAGGTCGAACTCCGCGAACTGGTCGATGCCCGAGAGGAGGTTCCCCATGTCCAGCATCTGGCCCCACTGCTGCTGGTGATGGCCCATGAACCCGATGCCGTCGATTGGGTAGTCGTTCTCGACGAGATGTTCGACGTAGTCGAGATATTGGCTGCGCTGCCACTGCCCGCCGAGCGCACCCATCTCGTTGGTGTAGAGTTCAGTATCGGTGGTCTCGTCGGCGGCCGCCCACCACTCGTCGACCGCGTCCCACCCGAGTTCGGGGTTGTCCCGGTAGTTGCTCTGCCAGATGGGGTGGTTGTGCATGTCCCACTCCGTGACGTCGCCCTCGAACTCCGCGGCGTGCTCGGCAATCTTCTCGGTGATGACGGCTTGCTTCTCGTCAGGCGAGAGGTCGGGGTCGACGTTCATCCCGCCGCCGCCATCGGTCTGGTCTTCTTCCCAGAGGAGGTAGTGACCGCGGGTCGGGATGTCGCGCTCGTTCAGCCAGTCCAGTGTTGCGCGCGTCGCCTCGTTGTCGGTGCCCCAGACGCCTTCCCACGCGGGGTACTTGAGACCGTTTTCAACGACGGCCTTGTTGAAGTGCTCGAGGAACGTCTCCCGGTAGATTTCGTCGTCCTCGCTGTCACCGGTGACGTGTTCGACGGAGACGGCACTCCCGAAGTCGAACTCGTGTTCGGCCATCTCGACGTCGACTGTTGCGTCGTCCATCGGGTCGCCGCCGGGGTTCAGCACTTCGACGTCGAAGTCGGTCTTTCGGTGCTGTTCGATGCGCTCGTGGGCGGCTTGGCGCCACTCGGCGTCCTCCGCGCGGCCTTCGTAGTGGTAGGGCGGGAGCGTGCCGAGGCCGACGTCGTCTTCGCTGTAGTCGAACAGTGCGACACCACCCACGTCGATGGTTTGGTCGGTGTGTCCTGCTTGGAGTTCTAGCGCGGGGACATCGGCGTCGCTCGGTTGTTCGCCGACTTCGACGGGGAAGAAGTACCGAAGCCACTCACCCTGCGGGTCGACGTGTTCGCCGCGCTGAACGAAGTTCTCGCCGACCTGGTTGCCGTCGCTGTCGACGTAGCCGAATCGCGCGCTCGCTTCGGCCGCGTCGTCGTCGCTTCGCACCCACGCGACGCCGAGGAGCAGGTCGCCCTGCTCGAGGGAGTGGCCGGTAATCGGCCCGCGATACGCGACTGCGGACGGGTTATCCGCACTCGGAACGTCGAGGCGTTCGGCCTGCGTGTGCGGGACGGCGTCGGTGTCGACGTTAACTGTCGATTCCGCGCCGCTGCCCACGAGGGAGAACGTCTCGATGGTCGCTGTCTCCGAGGTGTCGTAGACGTATTCGCCGTCGGGGAGTTGCTTTGCTTGTCTGCTCGATGCTGTGAGTTCTGCTCGCAGCGACTCGTGGTAGTCCGCGGCGTCGTCGGCCGCGGCCTGCCCGGCGATGGCGGGGCCTGCTGCCGCCGTAGCGCCGAGCGTGCCGAGTGCTTTGAGGAACGTGCGTCGCCTGCTCTCGTAGCTGGGAAAGTCTTCTGGCATGGAGTATGTTCACTCCAAACACACCCATGATTTATTATTATTTAATTGTGGTGGTGGGTTGGATTTTCCCTCAGGTTAGCCTCCGTAACTCGACGGTCCGTCGCGCAAGCACTATTGTGGGGGTCTACGAAGGCAGCCTATGGACACGACGACGATGCTTCCACCGCATCCCGACCGTCGGTGGACGCTCGCTCGACAGCTCGGCCTCTCGACCGCCGTCGTTCGCTTCTGGGGCGAAGACGAGTGGTGGACGTACGACTCGCTCCTGCAGACGAAGAACCGCTTCGCCGACCATGACCTCTCGCTGGACGTCGTCGAGGACCGGCCGCCGATGACAAAGACGGTACTCGGGCGCGAGGGTCGCAAGGAGGAAATAGAGACGGTCAAACAGTTGATTCGGAACATGGGCCGCGCGGGTATCGACGTCTACTGCTGGGTGTGGACGGAGAACCCCGTCGGCGTGCTTCGAACGTCCGACGAGGTGGCGCTGCGCGGGGACTCCCGGACGACGGCCTACGACCACGAACAAGCCGAACGCGCGCCCGACTACCCCGTCGATATCACGGAGGACGAACTCTGGGCGAACCTCGAACATTTCCTCGACGAGGTCGTCCCGGTCGCCGAGGAAGCGGGTGTGAAGCTCGCGCTCCACCCCGACGACCCACCCACGGAGTCAGTTCGCGGCGTCCCGCGGCTCGTCAACTCCGTCGAGAACGTCCAGCGCATCCTGGACCTCCACGACAGCCCGAATCACGGACTGACGTTCTGCCAGGGCAACTACGCCGCGATGGGTGCCGACATCCCCAAGACGATTCGGCAGTTCGGGGACCGCATCCACTTCGTGCACTTTCGGGACGTCGACGGCTCTCCCGAGGAGTTCGTCGAGACGTGGCAGGACGACGGCCCGACGGACATGCTCGCTGCGATGGAGGCGTACCGCGAGGTCGGCTTCGACGGCCCGATTCGCCCTGACCACGTCCCGCGGATGCTCGACGAGGGCCACCGCGACGACGCGCAAGCAGGGTACACGGACATGGGCCGGCTGTTCGCGGTCGGATACATGAAGGGGTTGCTGGAGCAGACCGACGCCTAGCTGCGGATAGCAGTTGTCCAAGCTTTTATTGTCGACCTCGGAGCAGATACGTTCATGAGTTTCCTTGACGAGCACTATCTGCTCGGTTCGGACGCCGCCGTCGACCTCTACGACTCGATTGCCGACTTACCGGTCGTCGACCCGCACAACCACATCGACCTCGCGGAGGTCGTTGAGAACGAGCTGTGGGACGACATCTGGGAGGTTGAGGGTGCGACCGACCACTACGTCTGGCAGCACATGCGCAAGCGCGGCGTCCCCGAGGAGCAGATTACTGGCGACGCCAGTAATCGCGAGAAGTGGGATGCCCTCGCAGAGGTGTTTCCCGACTTCGCCGGCAATCCGACCTACGACTGGGTCCACCTCGACCTGAAGCGACGATTCGGCATCGACCAACCGCTGAACGCCGATACCGCCGACGAGATTTGGGCGGAGACGAAGCGCCAGCTCGCTGATGACGGGATGCGTCCGCAAGCCGTCCTCCGCGACATGAACGTCGAAGTGCTGTGTAGCAGCGACGACCCGACGTCACAACTCCGGCTTCACGAACGCGCCGAGACCGAAGTTGAAGGCGTCGACATTCGGCCGACGTGGCGACCCGACCGCGCGCTGAAAGTCGAGAACGCGGCGTGGGAGACGTTCGTCGCCGACCTCGACGACGTCACGAAAACCGACCTCGGTGACTTCGAGGGATTCCTCGACGCGCTTGCGGAGACGCACGACTACTTCGCCGACCACGGCTGCGTTGCCTGCGATATCGGCGTCGGCACGGACCCGGTATCCCGGCCCGTGAGCACCGAGCGCGCCAGCGAGGTGTACGCGAAGGCGCGCCGCGGGGCGAATCTCTCCGAGGGCGAGATTCGCGACTATAAGGCGTACCTCCTGGAGTTCGTCGGCGAGTTGAACAGCGAGGCAGGCTGGACGACCCAACTGCACGTCGGCGCAGTGCGGAACTACCGTGAGTCCCTCTACGAGGACGTGGGGAAGAATGCGGGCGGAGACGTGTCGACGCAGGACGTCAACCTCGTCGACGGGTTGGATTTCTTCTTCGACCGCTTCGACGGGGAGACCGACATCGTCCTCTACACGCTCGATCCGACGCATTACCCGAGCGCGACGGTGGTCGCACGCGCTTACCCGAACGTGAGCATCGGGCCGGCGTGGTGGTTCAACGACAGCCCGATGGGCATCGCCAATCAACTGGAGCGCGTCGCGTCCGCCGATCTGCTGGCGAACCACGCCGGCATGGTCAGCGACTCCCGGAAGCTCGTCTCCTACGGCTCGCGCTTCGAGATGTTCCGGCGGACCCTCGCAGACGTGGTCGGGGAGATGGTCGAACGCGGCCGGATTCCATACGACAACGCCGAGCGCCTCGTTGAGTACGTCGCCTACGACCGCCCGAAGGAGCTGTACGGCCTGTAGGCGTCATCGACACAGTAAAGTGGTGATCGTGGGTCGTCTGGCGTACGTATGACCGGACGACTCAGCGGAGATACCGCCATCATCACGGGGTCAAGTCAGGGAATCGGGAAGGGTATCGCGGAACACTTCGCCGCCGAGGGCGCGAACGTCGTCGTAAATTCGCGCTCGCAGGAGCGCGCCGAGGAGGCCGCCGCCGCCATTGAGGCCGAGGGCGGGACGGCCATCGGCGTCGAGGCTGACGTCACCGACGAAGACGAGATGGAAGCGCTCGTACAAACGACTGTCGAGGAGTTCGGGAGCCTCGACGTATTCGTGAACAATGCTGGCGTCACGACGCTCGGGCCCGCCGAGGAGTTCGACGTCGACGACTGGCGGGAAGTCGTGAATGTCGACCTCGTGGGGACGTTCGTCGGCTGTCAGGCCGCGGGTCGACAGATGATTGAGCAGGACGAAGGCGGTGCGATTCTTAACATGTCCTCGCTGATGGGTGGCCGTGGGCTCCAGCTGCGGTCGCCGTACTGCGCGTCGAAGGCCGGTGTGAACAATCTCACGCAGACGCTGGCCGTCGAGTGGGCCGAACACGACATCCACGTCAACGCGCTCGCGCCGGGGTTCATCTGGACAGAGATTACCGAGCAGACCCAAGGGTCGGCGGGGTACACGAACGACGATATTCGGGACCGGACGCCGCTGGGTCGCTTCGGCACTGTCGAGGAGATGGCCGAGTGTGCGCTCTTCCTCGTGAGCCGGAACAACTTCGTGACGGGCGAAGTACTGTACGCCGACGGCGGCTGGCAGGCGTACGGCTGGGGCGCAGGCGACCAGTAGCACCGCGACATCCCGTGGGCTGTGTACAATTCCGAAAGAACTGTGTAAAGTCAGGACTGGTTACTACTCGGCTCGCCGGGCGGAGACTGCACGCGGCGTCCAGAGTATCGCCTGTACTCCGGAGCGTTGTCCCACGCGATGCCGCCTGTCTCGCCGGGCGAGTGCGTCCTCGTGGTCACTAATGTGGTTCACGCCGGGTAGCGACGCGGGTCGCTACCGGTCCACGATATGCAGTTCTGAAATACAGAATATGAGGGGTCGGGCGGCAGGTTAGAGTTTACAGACATAGCGGTGTAATATCATCTGGGCCCCTTCCGTTCTCACACAGCCATCGACGGTGAAGTGGGCGGATACGTGACTTACGACCGGTAGGAGAAGAGAACAAACGACATTCTATTATCCAGAACAAACGTTCAGTAGTTGATGTTGAGCTCGATGACGTTGGCCGCGCTGAGCACGCGCTCGGGGAGCTCCCCGTGGAGGTCCTCGTCGCTGACCCGGCTCGCTGGCGCGGAGACGCTAATCGCGCCGAGTACCTCGTCCGAGGAGTCCTTGACCGGCGCCGCAATACAGCGCAGGCCTTCGAGGCGCTCGCCGTCGTCGATGGCATACCCGCGGTCGCGAACTCCGTCCAGTACCTCGAACAGCTCCTCGCGGGACCCGATGCTGCGGGGCGTCTTCCGTTCGAGGCCGCGGTGCTCAATGATTTCCTCGACGCGTTCCTCGGGGAGGTGGGCGAGAATCGCCTTCCCTAGCGCAGTCGTATGGAGGTGCGTTCGCAGCCCAGCGTACGTGTCGAGGTCGACGGCTTCCTCGCCTTTCGACCGCATCAAGTAAACGCCCATTCCCTGCTCCTCGACGAGCAAGTTCGCGAGCTCGCCGGTCTCGTTCCCGAGCGACTTCACCTCGGGCTCGGCGACCTGGTAGAACTCCATGGACTTCCGCGTGGAGCCACCGACTTCGAGGAACTTCAGGCCGAGTTGGTACTCGTCGCCAGTCTTGAGGACGTAGCCGTGCTTCTGGAGCGTCGTGAGGTGGTTGTGGACTGCGCTCTTCCCCATATCGAGACCCTCGGTCAGCTCCGTCACACCGCAGGGTCCCCGGTCCATCAGCTCCTCGACCAGCGCGAGGGTCTTCTCGGTCGTCCGCACCGGATGTTTGGCGTCCATGCTAACCACTCACTACCTACGACGGCTAAAGTGTTCTGGAAGCGAGAACAACTCGCGGTGTCCGTGTGACCCAGTACCATTTTGTGTGCCCGCCCGAGATCGGAAGAGCGTCGTGTAGGG
>CAXREU010000114.1:0-5859 GCA_964229715.1 Halobacterium sp. | reverse complement strand
CGACGGACCGCCCCGTCGAGACGATGGAAGCGTGGGCGATGCTGCTCGGCTCGGCCGTCCTCGGGGGTGGCGCGGGCGCCCGCGGCGAATCCCTCGCCAGCGTCGAGTGGACGCTCCCCGCGCTCGCCAGCCTCGCGTATCTCACGCTGGTCGCGGGCTGCATCGGCTTCCTGCTGTACTTCGAGCTGCTCGACCGCATCGGCGCCGCCGAACTCCACCTCGTCGTCTACCTCGAACACGTCGTCGCCGCGCTGATGGCGTGGGCGCTTCTCGGGCAGGTCGTCGGCTCGCAGGCGCTGGCGGGCTTCGCCGCCATCTTCATCGGGTTCGCCCTGCTCGAACGCGACGTCCTCTTCGAAGCCGCCGTCACCACCGCCGACGCCGTCCGCTCCCACTAGCCGGGACCGTCCCAAACAGCTAACGCGGTCCATTTCGAAGCCCTCGACGTGACCGTCTACTTCGAAGACCTCGACGAGGGCGACGTCCTCGAATTCGGGACCTACGACGTCACCGAGGACGAAATCGTAGCGTTCGCCGAGCAGTACGACCCGCAGTGGTTCCACACGCAACCCGAGCGCGCCCGCGAGGAGTCGCACTTCGGCGACCTCGCGGCGTCGGGCTGGCACACGTGTGCGATGGCGATGCGGCTCGTCGTCGACGGCCACTACAGTGAGGCCGCCGGCCTCGGCGCACTCGGCATCGAGAAACTCCACTGGCCAAACCCGACCGTCCCGGGCGACTCGCTGTCCGTCACTGTCGAAATCACGGAGACGCGGCGTTCCGAGAGCAATCCCAGCCGCGGCCTCGTCACGCTCGACCACACCGTCACGAATCAGGACGGCGAGGTCAAACTCGAGATGCGCCCGACCGTGATGTACGCGTGCCGGAACACCGAGTGACAGCGCGAACACGGTAGAATATCCACAATAGGTGAGATAGTTTAGAGAGAGAATAACCGAACGTCGTTGTCTGGGGTGGCTAGCTTTCGCGTTCGACTGTACAGAACCGTCCGCCGGGAAAGGACGCCCCAATTCGCACAACCTTTTGTCTCGCCGGCCCAGACCCTCCACCATGACTGGTCGCCCTCGGCGGTCCCTCACTACCGTGGCACTGGTTGCCCTCCTCGTCCTCGCCGGCTGTGCTGGGCTATCGGCCCCAGACTCTCAGACCGGGCCCGAGACGACCGTCGAGAACTTCTCGTACCCGCAGGGGTGGTCGCAGGACGGGATTACCGACCGCAACAGTGCGATGGCGACGCACTACAACACCGTCGAGAACGCCTCCCGGACGACCCGGCTCGTCATCACCGACGACGACGGGAATCGAACGGTCGTCAGGACGGTCGACGTGGACGCGGGCACCGGATCGATACGGTTCTCGGACACGACGCTCGGCTCCTACAGGTACGCGTACTACAGTTCCGAGGGTGTTTTCGAGTACAATCAGGCGACCGAGGAGGTAGAGCGGCAGCCCGACGAGAACTGGACGACGGCCGACGTCGCGCTGACGGCCGGGCTAGAGAGACCGCTCAGGAGCCTCGAACTGAACGCCACGACGACGGTCACGGACGAAGGAACGACGGCGGTCAGGTACGCGGTGACCGGCATCACCGACCCGGATTCGGTTCCTTCGGACAACGCGAGCGGCCACGTCACCGTCTCGGAGGCGGGCTACGTCGCGTCGTACAACATCACGCGGGGCAACGACGAGTTCACGCGCCAGACCGAGTACGAACTCTCCGAATTCGGGACCGCGACCGTCGACCGGCCGTCGTGGCTGCCCGAGGAGTGACCGCTACTCCATCTGGTTCTGCGCGCGCCGCATCAGGCCGAGGACGGTGTTGATTTCGCGGCCCGTCGGGTGCGTGCGGCCGACCATCCGGCGGAGCATCCGCATCGCCTTATCGCGTTTCTCCTCGGGATAGTCGATTTCCGCGAGGAACGCCTCGGCGTGGTCGTAGAAGCGCTCGATGGCCTCCTCCTCGGCGCGGTGGCGCTCGACGTCCGGGAGCTGGGTCTCGTTCATCGCGAGGTCCCGGAGTTCGTACAGCGCGACGGGGGCGGCCTGCCCGAGGTTCATCACGGGGTAGTCGTGGCTCGCGGGAATTGATGCCACTTCGTCGATTTGCGCGAGCTCGTCGTTGGTCAGGCCGACGCGCTCGCGGCCGAATACGAGCGCCGTGTTCGACTCGACGTCCGCGAGACTCTCGGAGAGCTCCGCGGGCGTACGGAACGGGAAGCGCACGTGCTTGGTGGCGTCCTCGTTCGTGATGGCGGTGAAGCCGACGGTGTGGAATTCCGACGTGAGGTCCTCGAAGGAGAGTTCGCGGGCGTTCGGCAACACGTCCTCGCGGGCTTGCCCCGCGAAGCCGTAGGCTTCCGAGTCCCGGCCGAGGTACGGCGGGTCCACGAGCAGGAGGTCCTCGAAGCCGAAGTTCTTCATCGCCCGCGCGATAGTGCCGACGTTCCCGGACGTCTTGGCGTCCACGACGGCGACGGCTGGCTTACTCATCGCTCGTGGGGTAGTCGGCGTCCAAGTCGAGGTCGAGTTCGTCGGCGTCCTCGATTTCCGGCCGGAGGTCGAGGCTGGCCTGTTCGTCCTCGGGCAATTCGACGTTGAGAATCTCGGGGTCCGGGATGTCCGGATTCGGCGTCTGTTCGGGGTCGGTAGCGACGTGCTCCGGACCGTCGTACCACTCCGGCGCACGCTCGCCGTCCGCGAACCACTCCCGGAACGCCGCCTGGAGTTGTTCGGTGCCGCGGTACTGCTCGCCGCCGGCTTCGAGGAACCAGTAGTAGAAGTCGACCTCGTGTTCGGCGCACAGCAGGACTTCCGAACGAGGCTCACCGTACACTGCGCCGGGCGTGTTTCGTGACGTGTCGTCGTCGCCGTGGAGGAGATAGCAGGCGTCACACGGCCGGTCCATCAGCGCCGGCAGCCGGCGCAGGCGCGCGCTCGCGTCCTCGGGCATCTCGTCGAAGTCCCGGTAGTCGCCGTGCTCGTCGAAGACCTCGTCCTCGTCGAAGCGCCACCCCCGGAAGCCGATGCTCACCTTGCTCATTACCGGCGCGTAGGCGGCCGACGTACAAAAGTCGCCTGAAGGCACCCGCCCCGTGGGAGGCGGCCGTGGGCCCCGGAACCGATTCGCCTATGGGCGCCCGGTGTTGCCATCGAGGCATGCAGACGGTCGACGCCGCCGGCCTCCAAATCGGAGACGACCACCCGCCCCGCATCATGGGCGTGTTGAACGTCTCGAAGGAATCGCCGTACGACCCCAGCGTCTTCGACGACCCCACCGAGGCGGCCGCGTACGTCGACGAGGAGCTCGTCGGCGAGGGCGCGGACATCGTCGACGTCGGCCTCGAATCCGCGAACAAGAAGTTCGACGTGCTCTCCCCCGAGCAGGAGCTTGACCGGCTGGACACCGCCATCGAAACCATCCAGCGCGTCGAGGGTGACGCCGTCTTCTCCATCGAGACGCGGTACTCGGAAGTCGCCGACGAAGCGCTGTCGCGGGGCTTCGACATGGTCAACGACATCTGTGGGTTCGCCGACCCCGAAATGCCCGAGGTGTGTGCGGCCCACGACGCGGCCGTCGTGAAGATGGCGAGTCCGCCGGACCTTGAGCGCCCCGGCGCAATCGAGGACGTGGATGATATCTACGATGCGCTGACGCTGAACGGGTTCACGGACAAGACCATCGTCGACCCGGCGTTCGGCGGGTGGAGCGAGGACAAGACGCTCAAAGACGACCGCGAGACGTTCGACCGCCTCCGGGAGTTCCGCGGGCACGGCTACCCGATTCTGGTGTCCATCAATCGGAAGAACTTCCTCCGCGAGGTTGCCGACCGGTCGACGGGGGAGGCGCTCCCAGTGTCGCTGGCGGCGACGTCGATGGCCGTCGAGCGCGGCGCGCACATCGTTCGCACGCATGACGTCGCGGAGACGCGGGACGCCGCGCTCATCGGCTACGAGTTCCGCCGCGACCGCTACGACGCCGAGCACGTCGAGGACCTGGACGTGACCACCGTTGGGGAGGCCGAGCGCCACGTGACGCGACTCGACGGCGACCTCGACGCGGCCGGCGACGCGGCGGCTCGCGCGTACGAAGTGCACGGGCTCGCCGACGACGACCGCGCGGCGCTGGCGGCCGAAGGCGTTGCCGTCACGGGGGACGACCCGACGTTCGTTGCGGCCCCCGTCAGTGTGCTTCGAGCCGCCGCGGATGCGCTCGAATCCAAGGACGGCGCGCTGGGGGCGCTCACGGCGGCCTGGTCAGTAAGCGACACGTAACGGGAAAGCTTATACCGGCGGGGCCTAAATCCCGGATTGGAAGCCGGACCCCCGCTGGGTAGGGGTACTTTGCGGGGCGTCTCGGCTCGAACCAGGAATCCTTTCATTTATTCAGGCTCGTAGCAACAGCCATGGAGTTCGCCGATTGGGCGCCGGTCTACGAGGAGATTCTCGCCGACTTCGGGTTCGGCCGCGCCGCCGACGAGCGCGCGCGGGACGTGCTCGCCGAGTACGCCGAGCCGTTCGACTTGACGCGCCTCGACTGCACCGGCCAGCGGGTCGCTATCGCCGGCGGCGCAGCCTCCCTGGCCGACGAAACCACGATGGCCGGCGACGCTGACGTCGTGTTCGCCGCGTCGACGGCCGTGGACGTCCTCGACGATGCGGGCGTCGGCGTCGACCTGATGGTGACGGACCTCGACAAAAACCCGGACACTGCGCGCCAACTCACCCAGACCGGGACGCCGGTCGCGGCGCACGCCCACGGCGACAACATTCCTGCCGTCCGCGAGCACGTCCCGGCGTTCGACCTCGCGCACGTCCTTGCGACGACGCAAGCCGAACCCGTGGACGCGGTCTACAACTTCGGCGGATTCACGGACGGCGACCGCGCCGCGTTCCTCGCGGACCACCTCGGCGCTGCGGAGCTCGTCTTCCCCGGCTGGAACTTCGAAGACCCGTCGGTCAGCGAGCAGAAAGCGGAGAAACTCGAGTGGGCCGAACGCCTCCTGTCCTGGCTCGAACGCCGCCGCGGCGACCAATTTAGCGTACTCGACGGGCGACGCGACAGTATCGACGCGCTCCCGTAAGTCACCCGCCGACTGTGACGGTCGCGTCGTTGGCGATGCCGATAGAGACGGTGTCGTCGTCGCTGCTGAACTCGTAGGTCTGCTCGGTCGTCTCGCCGTCGACGGTGACGGCGACGGTGTACTCGCCGCTCCCCTCGAATGCCGGTAGTTCCTCGTCGGTTTCGGCGTTCACAGTCACGTCTTCGCTGTACACCGTCTCGCCGTCGTTCAGTACGTCGACGGTCACGTCGTGGCTCGTCTCGTCGTTGTTGACGAGCAGAAGGTTCGTCGTCGCCGAACTCCCGAGTCCGAGTGCGCTACAGCCCGCAGTCGCGGCGAGGACGCCGACGAGCGCGACCAGTACGACCCGCTTGCTTCGACTATCCATATTTGCTCCTGACGGAGTGGGCATAAAGAACGACGGATAGCTCAAAGAACGGTCGAAGTCTTCGGCCCCGAACAGCTACTCCGGTGCCACGGCCGCCAGCGTCTGGTCGATGACGTTACGGTCTGCGGCGCGGGGGAAGGAGACGGCGATGGCGTCGATGCCGTCGACGGCCGCGAACTCCGCGACGCGCTCGCGAACAGTCTCGGGTGTGCCAGCGGCGGCCAGCGCGTCTAGCAGGTCGTCGGAAACGCTGGCGACAGCGCGTTCGTGGTCGCCGTCCTGCCAGGCGCCGTGGATGGTCTCGGCGGCGTCCTCGTAGCCCTGCCGAGCGAGGGCCTCCCGGTAGAACGTCCCCATGCCACCGACGTAGAACGCGAGGTGCTGGCGTGC
>CAXREU010000113.1:0-8705 GCA_964229715.1 Halobacterium sp. | reverse complement strand
GCCAGGCGTCGGCCTCGCTGCGGCGGCCGAAGCGGAGGTCGTCCCAGACGGACATCTCGTCGTCGCCGAACTCGGCGAGTTCGACGCCCTCGCTGCGCTGCTCGCGCCCGGCGACCGAGGGGAAGTGGGGCTGCATGTAGTGAACGACCATGCGGTCGGCAGTCGTCTCGCGGCCGGTACGGATGGCGGCGTCCGTCACGGGTCGCGGCGGAATCGTCCCGAGGTCGTCGTCCCACGCGTACCGCCACACCTCATCGACGGTGTGGAAGCGGTCGTGGTCGATTTTCGACGCCGAGTAGGGGTTGCCGGTGACGTACGCGAGGTCTGCGAGGTCGTCGTCGCTGGCGCCGCCGAACACAGTCTCCAGCCACTCGACGGAGGAACTCGCGGGCGACGTCCGCGACCCCGGCTCCGCGGGGAGGAAGTCGTAGTCGGCGTCCGCGGCGACCTCCGCGAAGAGGTCTGCGCGACAGGCGTCCAAGACGACCAGCACGTCCCAATCGGCGGCCAATATGGGGTCCGGGTCGGTCGTCGACTGGAGCGAGTACGCCACCAGCGACGCGAGTTCGCGGACCGCGTCGCCGCCACGATAGCGGAGGTTGCGGGCGACGTTGGCCGCCTGAGCGGGCACGTCAACCATCGGCGGATACGGTTGTCTTCTCGAACATTTCCGGGAGAGGTACTCGGTGACTCGGTTGTGACGGGCGGAGAAAAAACCTCCCATTCGTACGGCAGCACGACGTGCCGACGGCCAGCCGCGGGTTTCGATGGATTGATTCACGCTCCCCTGCCACTCGAAGGCGTGCAGCGAGAGGACCTGCTGGCGACGGTGGCTGGGGTCGCGGGTGCAGCCCTCGTGTTCGCAGTCATGTTCTGGGTGGTGGACGCCCGCGAAGTGCTCGCGGCGGCCAGCCGTGCGGACCTGACGTTGCTCGCAGCCGTCGCGGGCGTGATACTGCTGTGGAACATGTCCTGGGGGCTGGCGCTCTGGAACGTCCTGCGCGCGCTCGACATCAGCGTCCCGATTCACACGGCGCTCCTCGTGAACGCCGCAGGCGCATTCGCGAACCACGTCACACCGTTCGGGCAAGCGGGCGGTGAACCCGTGACGGCGTGGCTACTCTCACAGACCGCGGACACGGACTACGAGGTGAGCCTCGCGTCTATCACCAGCCTCGACGCCATCAACGTCGTGCCGTCGCTGACGTTCGCCGCAGTCGGCTCGCTTTACTACGTCACAACCGAGACCGACGGCGAACTCGGCCTCCTGCCGGTCGCCGTGATTACGGCGGCCGTCGTCCTCCCAGTCCTCGCGGCGTTCGTGTGGCGCTACCGAACCGCTATCCGCGGATGGGCAGGCGGCACAGTCACGGCAGTCGTCCACCGTGTCGTCGGCGCGATTCCGCGCGTCTCCCTGCCTGACACTGAGACCGTCGCTGAGCGCATCTCCGGGTTTACGGACGCGGTCGGTCGGGTCGCCGTCTCCCGGGAGCGCCTCGTGGCCGCCGTCGGCTTCTCGGCACTCGGATGGGCGTTCCAGGCGTTCGCCCTCTGGGTGACGTTCCTCGCGCTCGACTCGTTCGTCCCCCTCTACGTCCCCTTCTTCGTGCTGCCGCTGGGGAAGGTCGGGTCGCTGCTCCCGACACCCGGTGGCCTCGGCGGGACGGAAGCCATCAACGTCACGCTGCTCACGCTGCTGACGGCCGTGAGCGCGCCGACCATCGCAGCCGTCGTCACGATTCACAGCGTCGGCGGCTACCTGCTGACGACGACCGTCGGCGCCGCCGCCACTAGCGCGCTCGGCGTGCGTACGTGACCGTCGTTCGGAGTGTTTTATACCGCTCGCGCACTGACGTAGACGCACACGTGACTGCGACATGAGTGGGGCACCCCCGAAAGTCGCCGTCGCTCACTACTGTGAGGGCGCCGGCCACGCCACCCGGATGCTGGCGGTCGTCGAGGAACTGGAGGCCGCCGGCTACGAGACCGTGCTGGCGGGTGGCGGCCCCGGCACGAAGTTCGTCGAGGCGACCGGCTACACGGAGTACGCACCCCTCGACGTCGACTTCGTCGGCGACTACCAGGGCGGCGGCCTGCTTGACGTCCTCCGGAACAGCGGGCCAGCTGTCTACGAACGCGTCAGCCAGTACCGCTCGTGGTTCGACGACGAAACCCCCGTGCTCCTCGTCACCGACGACATCTCCGCTGCCATCGCCGCCACCCTCCACGGCCAGCGCTACGTCTACGTCTCCCACGACCCCGCAGACTTCTACACCACGACCGTCGAACGCGCCGGCGCGTGGCTCCGCAACCGCATCGCGGGCCGTGGTGCCGAACAGTTCCTGCTGCCGAAAGTCTGGACCGGCGACCCGTCGATTCCGGGCGCCGACGACGTGCCGCCGATGGCGCCCGCCGGCGACGCGCCCGAAGAAGACGTCGACGTGCTCGTCGTTCCGAGCGCATTCAGCGTCGACCCTGACCGGCTTGCGGACGCCCTAGAAGCGAAGGGCCGAGACGTGACGCAGGTCGGCGGCGACGACTGGGAGGTGCAAGAGTCCCTCCAGCCGTTCATCGCGGGCGCGAACCTTGTCATCTGCAGCGGCTACTCCACGGTGATGGAGGCCGCAGTCGCCGGCACCCCGTGCATCGTGTTGCCGGCGACGTCGGAACAGCGCGGCGTCGTCGACGCGCTCGCTGACACGCCCGGCTTCTACGCCGCGGACTCGATTGCCGGCGTCGAAGCACTTCTCGACGCGGTCGAAGCGCCCGAACCCCGCGAGAACGGCGCGAAACGTATCGCGGAAATCGCCGCGACGTACCTCCCGGACCCTGTACGAGCCGACTCGGGTGCGAGCGCCGACTAGTCGAGTTCCAGCCACGGCACTTCCATCAGCGCCGGGATGTGGGTCTCGATGTGGTGCTCCCAGACGCCGTCCTCGCCAAACGCCTCGCCGTGGTCAGCGGTGACGACGACGTCGCCGTCGAGCGTCTCCACGAGGTCGGCGACGCCCTCCAGGGCGATGCGGAGGTTCTCCTCGTAGTAGCGCATCGCGGTCTCCCGGGTCCCGTCGGTAACCACACCACTGAGCCCGGTTTCGAGCCACAGCCCGACTTTCATCGCGAGGTTGCTGCCGTCGAGGACGCTCTCGACGCGCGGCCGCACGGTGTCACCGACCGCTGCGAGCAGTCCTTCGTCGTCGCCGTCCTGCTCGCCCTGCCGCTTGATGCCCTTCTGAATCTGTGTGAGCTTCTGGCCTTTCCCCCGCGAGAGGTAGGGTGCGTGGGGCTGCATGTAGTGGATGACCGTGCGGTCGGCGTCCGCGACGAGGTCCTGATTGTCGCGGAACGACTCGGCCATGCTCTCGGGCGGAATCGTCCCGAGGTCGTCGTCCCAACCGTGCTTCCAGACGTCGACGACGTTGCTGATGTGGTCGTCGGCGCTCCACTCGTAGTCGCAACTGGCACCCCACTTGAGTTCGTTCAGCGGGATGCCGAGGCTGTTGATGAACGGGTTCCCGGAGAAGTACGCGATGTCGTGGTCGTCCTCGAAGGTCCGGTACGCCCATTCGGGCGTCGACGAGCCCGTACTCCAGCGCTTCTCGAGGTCACCGTCGAGGTAGTCGTCGTAGAGCTCGCTGAAGACGTCGTAGCGACACGCATCGAGTACCACGCAGTAGTCCCAGTCTGACTCGAGGAAGCGCTGGTCCTGCATCAGTCAGTTGCGATTCCACGTCGATTCAAGTAGTTCTGTCGGTGAAATGCACCCTCGTAGAACGGTCAGACGCCAGCGGGCGTGGCGACCGCCAGTAGCGACGTTTTTACCGTCGGATGTCCTACGACGGCGTAATGAGCGAGGTTCCGTTCCACTACGTCGACCTCCGGGCGTTCTGCTACGGCACGGAGGACGAGGTCCGCGTCGCCGACGCGCTCGGACACTTCCTCCCCGATGAGGTCGAACTCGAACGCGCCGAGAGCGAAGGCCACCTCGGTGACCGTATCGTCGTGCTCTCCGCGCGCGTCGAGCGCGCCGACGAGATGCGCCACGTCCTTGGCCAGCTGCGCGACGGCGCGGACATCGAGCGCATCCGCGAGGAGCTCGACCAGCGCGTCGACGAGAACTGCTCGCTGTTCGTCCACCTCGACAAACAGGAGGCGTTCCTCGGCGACGCCCAGCTCGGTGACGGCATCGCGCTCCGCGCGAAAGTCGAAGCCTACCCCGCGAAGAAGGAAGCCGCTGTCGAGAACGCCCACGAAGCGCTGTCGTAGTCGAGAACAGTGCTCCAGGACGTCACCGCGACGCTGTTCGGCGACCCGTTCGCCGTGATGAACACCGTCGGATTGGTCGCGTTCGCGCTCGTCGGCGCCTCGAAGGCGATTCGCGAGGAGTTCGACGTGTTCGGCATCGTCATCGTCGGCCTGGCGATGGCATTCGCCGGCGGCGCGACGCGTGACCTCCTCGTGGCCCGGGTCCCGTTGGCGCTGCAGTCCCCACTCGAAATCAGTCTGGGGTTGCTAGGGGTCGGGCTGGCTACCGCGCTGAGCGTCGTGCTGTCGTCCCCGGACACGCATCCGGTCACGCTCATCTCGGACGCCGTCGGACTCGGCGCGTTCGCCACGACGGGCGCCATCGTCGCGACCGACGCCGGCGTTTCGGCGTTCGGCGTCGTCGCGATTGCGACGATAAACGCCGTCGGCGGCGGGGCGTTCGCGGACATCCTCCTTGATAGGGCGCCGTTCATCCTCTTCGAGGACTTCTACGCGAGCTGTGCCGTTCTCGGCGGCGTCGCGTACTGGGTCGCCGGAACGCTCGGTGCGACCGGGAGTACGGCTGCCGTCGCGTGTGCGATGGTGACCGTCGTAACCCGATTAGCTGCGGTCGTGTGCGACTGGCACCTCCCGACGGTCCAGAACCTCGGACAGTTCGGTGAGTGACCGCCGTTCGTCCCGGAGACGCGGCGGCGAACGCACGCGTTTTTACGGACAGACATCGAACGAACGGTCGTGTACGAGGCCGTTCACGCCCACCCCGACGGCGACAGCACCGTCGCGCGGTTCGCCGCGACAGCCGCCAGCGTCGGCTACGACGGCGTCGTCGTGCGGAGTCGTTCGGACGCTCGTCCGGACGTCGACCACGAAGCCGTCGCCGAGGAGTACGGCATCGACGTGGTGTCGGGCGTCGAACTCGACGCGGAGAACACCTCGCAGGCCAGCGGTGCGATTGCGAACCTCCGCGAGCAGGCGACGGTATTAGTAGCGCGCGGCGGGACGCCGGAGCTGAACCGATTCATCGCCGAATCCCAGCGCGTGGACGTCCTTGCCGGGCCGATGCGCGGGCGCGGCGACGTCAACCACGTCATCGTGAAGGCCGGCAAGCGGAACGCGGTCCACCTCGAGTTCGACTTCTCGCGGGTGCTACGCGCGAGCGGCGGGGAGCGCGTGCAGGCGCTGCGCGGGCTGCGGAAACTCCGGGAACTCGTCGACCACTACGACGCGCCGTACGTCGTCAGCGCCGACCCCGAGTCCCACCTCCACCTGCGGGCGCCCCGCGAACTACTCGCGGTCGGCGAAGAGATTGGGTTCGACCGCGAGCAAATTCGGACGGGGCTGGAGGCGTGGGGCGAGCTGGCGGCACGCAACCGCCACCGGATGTCCGAGGAGTTCATCACGTCGGGGGTCGAACGCGGCAGGTATGAAGAAGACAGTTGAGGAGCACGCCGCGCGCTTCGACAACCTCGCGACCGACTACGACGAGGAGAAGTCCGCAGAGTACAACGAGTGTGTCGCGCTCGTGCTTGAACACGCGAATCCGGACAGCGACGACACCGTCCTCGACTTGGGCTGTGGGACGGGCGCCATCGCGCTCGGGCTGGCCGACGAGGCAGGCCGCGTCGTCGGCCGCGACATCAGCGAGGGAATGATGGACGAGGCGCGGCGGAAGGCAGAGGAGCGCGGCCTCGACAACGTCGAGTTCGGACAGGGCCAGTTCCGCGAGCCGAACTACGACGACGAGGTCGATATTGTCACGTCGAATTTCGCGATGCACCACCTCAGTGACGACGAGAAGCGCGAGGCCATCTCGGTCATCGCCGGCCTCGGCCCGCGACGAATCGTGCTCGGGGACGTGATGTTCTTCGGGGAGCCCGACCCCGAGGAGCCGTTCTACAGCCCCGAGGTCGACAACCCGGCGACGGTGGGCGTGCTCGCTGACGCGTTCACGGACGAGGGATACGCTATCACGGCCGTCGAGATGGTCCACGAGCAGGTTGGCGTGCTCGTCGCTGAACGCCCGTGAAACACCTCCCGAAGCACCTCCGGCCGCGGTGGCGGTACCTCGCCGTTGAGCTGGAGGCGTGGCCGAACGCGGACATCTCGCAAGGGGACTTCCAGCGCAGCGTCTGGTTCGCCGCGCAGAACCTCTACGGGGATACGGGGAGCGCGGACGCCGACCTGCGCGTGCTGCAGTTTTCGTTCGAGAACGGCAGCGGGGAAGCACTCATCCGCGTACGTCACGGCGAGGTCGAGCGCGGGCGAGCGGCGCTGGCGTGCGTTGACGATGTCCGCGACGACCGCGTTAGGGTGGCGGTACGCGGCGTCTCCGGCACGATACGGGCGACTGAGGAAAAGTATTTAGGACGGCCGAGTGAATCCTCAGCCGAAGCCAGCGTCGCGTTCGCGGGCGACACCCGCCCTGCGGTCCGCCGTGGTGACCTCGTCGACGTCGACTCCGAGGACGGGTACGTGGGCGCGACGGACCTCGACTGCTAACCATGCAAGGACAGAACCAACAGCAGGCTTACGACCGCGGTATCACCATCTTCTCGCCGGACGGCCGCCTCTATCAGGTGGAGTACGCCCGGGAGGCCGTCAAGCGAGGCACGCCCAGCATCGGCGTCCGCACGGACGGCGGCGTTGTCCTCCTCGTGGACAAGCGCATCAGTTCGCCGCTGATGGAAGAGGCGTCCGTCGAGAAAATCCACAAGGCCGACAACCACATCGGCATCGCGAGTGCCGGCCACGTCGCCGACGCCCGCCAGCTCATCGACTTCGCACGCCGGGACGCGCAGGTCGAGCGCTTGCGCTACGACCAGCCCATCGGCGTAGAGACGCTCACGAAGGATATCACCGACCACATCCAGCAGTACACGCAGGTCGGTGGTGCGCGCCCGTTCGGCGTCGCGCTCCTCATCGGCGGCGTCACGGACGGCGAGCCCCACCTCTTCGAGACGGACCCCTCGGGGACGCCCTACGAGTGGAAGGCCATCGCTATCGGCGAGGACCGGTCGACGGTTCAGGGCTACCTTGAGGAGCACTACGACGAGTCGCTCCCCCTCGACGAAGGCGTCGAGCTCGCGCTCCGTGCGCTCGGCGAGATTCGGGAGTCCCTCAAGCCCGAAGGCGTCGGCGTCGCGACCATCGACGCGGAGACGGGCGCGTTCATCGAGCTGTCGAACGACGAAATCCGGGAGTACCTCGCCGAACACAACCTGCTTGGCGACGGGAGCGAGGACGGCGAGGCGAGCGGTGACAGTGCGGAAGGCGCTGACGGCGCGGACGGCGACGGCGCCAGCGAGGAGTAGCCACCCCGATTCGGTGGGAAAAGCTCTTTTAAGTATACCCGTCGAAGTCACACGTATGATATCACTCGACGAGGCGGTGACCGCGCGCCTCGAAACACACGGGGAACGATTCGAAGTGCTCGTCGACCCGGACGCCGCGCTCGCGATGAAGCGCGGCGAATTCGAGGGCGAACTCGAAGACGTCATCGCAGCCCGCGACGTCTTCGAGAACGCTTCCCGCGGGGACCGACCCGCCGAGGAGGACCTGAAAGAAGTGTTCGGAACGACCGAGCCGATGGAAATCATCCCGGAAGTCATCGAGCGCGGGGAGATTCAGATTACCGCCGAGCAGCGCGAGGAGATGCAGGAGCAGAAGCGCCGCAAGCTCATCAACATCATCACGCGGAACGCAGTGAACCCGCAGATGGACAACGCGCCGCACCCGCCCGAGCGCATCGAGACCGCGCTTGAGGAAGCCGGGTTCACGGTCGACCCGATGGAGCCCGCCGAGAGCCAGGTCGACGACGCGCTGGACGCGCTCCGGCCAGTGATTCCGATTCGCTTCGAGGAAGTTACGGTCGCGGTGAACCTGCCGCCGGACTACGCAGGCAGCGGGCAGGCCAAGATTCGGGAGTTCGGCGAACTCGACCGCGAGGAGTGGCAGGCCGACGGCTCGTGGGTGGGCGTGCTGACGTTCCCCGCGGGGATGCAAAACGACTTCTACGACCTCGTCAACGAAGTCTCGGAGGGCGAAGGTGAGACGACGATTGTCAAGGAGAAAGGCGAACTCGGGACGCGCTGAGCGGTCGGCGCGGCGATTTCGGCGCTACCCTTTCTTGAAGCCGACGAGGAAGCCGCCGGTGAAGCCGGCGCTGACCGACAGCGTCGAAAGGATGGTGTTCACCCAGGACGGCGGCGCAGCGCCGTTGGCGGCCTGCGTGAGGTCGAGCATTCCGCCCGTGAGGCGGTCCCAGTCGACGGTGAGGATGCCCCGGGATTCGAGAAACTTGAACAGCGCGAGCTCGAAGCCGATGATGACCGCGATGAGCTTCGCGACCTTCTTCGCCGCGAACCCGATGATGGCGCCGATGCCAGCGCCACCCCCGAACTCCAAGCCGAGGGTCGTGAGATTGATATCCGGCATGGTCG
>CAXREU010000112.1:0-17116 GCA_964229715.1 Halobacterium sp. | reverse complement strand
TGACGTCGTCCGCGACCTCGGCCCGGACGCGGTCCTGCTGACCGGCGGCCACCTTGACGGCGACCCCGTGGACGTCTACGCCGGCGAGACGACGCGGGCGTTCTCCCGCGAGCGGGTCGACACCGAGAACACGCACGGCTCCGGCTGCACGCTCTCGGCGGCCATCGCCGCGCACCTCGCCGGCGGCGTCGACCTCGAAGCGGCCGTCGAACGCGGCGTCGACGCAACTGCACGCGCCATCGCGTCGGACCTCTCGCTCGGGTCAGACGCTGGCCCCGTCGACCACGCCGCAATCGCGGACCGACGGCGTGCTGTCGCGAACGGCGCGCATGCGGACGTGAGCCACGATACGACCGACGCCATCGACGCGGTCCGGAACGTCGTCGCTGCGCTCGAACGCGAATGGTCGCCCGAACTCGTCCCCGAAGTCGGGACGAACGTCGCCGTCGCGCCCGCCGACGCCATTTCCCCGGAGAACGTGGTCGCCGTCGACGGCCGCCTGCACGCGACGCGTGGCGGCGTGCGTGCCACGGGCGGCATCGCGCCGGGCGCGTCGAGCCACATCGCGCGCTTCCTGCTCGGCGTCCGCGAGCACGACCCGCGGATTGCCGCTGCCGGGAACGTCCGCTGGAGCCGGGAGCGCGAGTCGGCGCTGCGCGAGCGCTGGGACGTCGAACTCACCGACCGCACCGAGGAACCCGCAGACGCCGACGGGACGATGGATTGGGCGGCTCGCGACGCGATGGCCGACAGGGAGCGCGCGCCAGACGCCGTCGTCGACCGCGGCGCAATCGGGAAGGAAGCGATGATTCGCGTCGTCGCGAAAGATGCCGACGCGCTGCTGGAGAAGTTCAGCGCTGTCGCGTCACTCGAACGTGACGCCGACGTCGTGTAGCCCGTCGTTGTGGAGCGCGAGGTCGACGAGCAGCGGCGTCAGTGACTCCACTTCGGCGGCGTTCGCCAGCGGCCCTGCGTCGAGCGCGCGGAGCCCCTCGATGCCCGCCGCGAGGTCGACGACGTTCTGCTTGGCGTCGCCGTCGTCGCCGACGACGAGCGTGTCGAGGTCCAGTTCGACGTCGAGATTCGCCAGCCGGTCGGCCGCGAGGTTCTGGAACGCACCCACCACGGACACCTCGTCGGGCGCCGTCTCCGCGACGAGTTCGGTGACGCTACCCGCGCTCGGTGGGTTGTAGTCGAAGCCGCCCTCGCGCTTCTTCATGCCGACGGCGGGCGACACCAGAAGCGTGTCCTCGTCGAGGCGGTCCGCGATGTCGTCCACGAGGTCGGCGACGTGGTACGGCGGCACCGCCAGCACCACGACGTCCGCGCGGTCGGCCGCCCTCTCGTTGGCGAACCCCGTGATTTTCTCGTCGACGCCGCGGCTGTCCAGTTCGGTCTCGTACTCCTCGGCCTTCCCGCGGGCCCGCTCGGGGTCCCGGGAGCCGACGACGACGTCGTGGTCGGTGTCGTACGCCCACCGCAGCGCCAGCCCTTCGCCGATGTCGCCAGTCCCGCCGAGTAACGCGATTCGCATACCTCACTGTCTCCGGGCGCGCGGTTAAGAATTGTGTGGGCGACCTACCCGACGTGCGTCTCGACGTCCACGCCCGTGAGCTTCCCGAGTTCCTTCCAGTCGTCGTCGCGGGCGTGGCGGCGCTCGACGGTCACGTGCTCGTCGCTGGTCTTCGGCGTCGTGAACCGGAACAGAACGTTGTCGGCTTCCATGTCGCGGCCTTCCGCGTAGAATCCCTGTTCGCCCTCCTCGGCTTCCTCGAGTTCGACGTCGTGCTCCCACTCGTCGTCGACCTCGATGTGCACCGGGCCGGCTTCCTGCTCGCGGAGAATCGTCACGAGTTCGTCCATGTGGGTGGCTGCGACGGCCAGCGTGTTATGCGATGTGGCCGTGCTACCGCGGGTCGACGACCTCGGGGAGGTCGTTGACGGAGTCGAGCACGCCGTCCGCGCCCGCGTCCTCGTACTTCCGGCGCCCCTCCGGCCCCGTCAGCCCGCCCGTGAGCACGCCGAACGCGTAGTACGTCCGGTCCGGGTCGGCCTCTCGCGCGTTCACTACCGTCTCGATGTCGTCGAGCGTGTCCCCGACGAACGCGACGGACTCCGCGCCCGTGCGTTCGGCGAGCGCAATCAGCGCCCGCGGATGCGGCTTCCCCTCCTCCCAGTCGTCCATCGTGAACCGGTATTCGTCAGGTACGTCCAAGCCCGCCCGGTCCAGCGCGATTTCGGCCTCCGCCTCCGGCCGGCCCGTCAGCACGCAGACCGGGAACGCGCTGGTGAGCGCGTCGACGGTCTCGGGCGTCACGATGACCGGCTCGTCGTTGATGTATCCTTCTTCGGCGGGGAGGTCGGGCTCCTCGCCTTCCAGTTTCTCGTAGAGCTCCGTGCCGAGGTAGAGCTGCTGGAACACCTCGCGGAGCCGGTCGGGCTGCCAGTTCTCGCGCACGCGTTCGACGCCGCCCGGGTCGAGGTGGGACTCGACGACCTCCTCCGCGCCCGCCAGTCCACCGCCGTGTGCGGCGACCCGGTCCGTGAACTCGCCGACATCGCCGGTGTACCCCTCGCGCGTGGCGAGCACGAACAGCGCTGCGGCGTCCGTCAGTGTCCAGTCGTTGTTGAACCCGCCCGCGTCCTTGAACTGCTGGACGGCGGCCTTCTCGATGGTGTCCCCGTAGACGTACTGGACCGACTCTACGATGGCGCGCCGGTAGGAGTCCGCGACGTCCACGAGCACGCCGTCGACGTCGAGCACGACCGCGTCCACTTCCATACCACCACCGACGCGGCCCGCCGAAAAGACAGTTACGTCCCCGGACGCGCCGCGTCGCCGCGCTCCCGCGCGACGTACAGTGTTCCCGAGGCGACGGTCCTGCGTTCGACCGGCACCGCGGGCTGGTCGCCGCCCAGCGTCGTGAACAGACACGCCGCGTCCGCCGCCTCCGCCACGGCCACGAGGGCGCCGTGGAGCTCCGGCGGGCAGTTCAGCGCGTATACAGCGTCTGCATCCGCGTACACCGCTAAATCGGGGTCGGTGACGTCGTCGCGTACGAACGCGACGCCCTCGGGACCCTCGCGCTCGTGGACGTCGGTCACCGTCACGTCCCGCCCGCGCGCCGCTAGCTCGGCCGCCACGTCCGGCCGCCGGCCCACGCCGACCTCCACCAGTCGCTCGTAGCCAGCGAGCACGTCCGCGACCGCGGGAGGGTTACCCATGCCGGGATGTTTATGCCTCACGCCGCTTAACTTCGTCCTGATGCGGGTCGACATCGTGCCCGTCGGCGACGTTCCCGCGAACGTCAAACGCGAGGCCTCCGCCAGCCTTCGGAGTATCTACGACTGCGACGTCGTCGTCGCGACAGAACAATCCGTCCCCGAGAGCGCGTACGACGACGCCCGCGGCCAGTACCGCGCCGCCGAATTCATCGACGTCGCCACCCGCGCCGGCAGCGGCGACAAGACCATCGCCGTCACCCCCGAAGACCTCGCCTACCGCCGCCGCAACTACGTCTTCGGGCTCGCGTACCTCGACGGCCGCGGCTGCGTCGTCTCCACGTACCGCCTCCAGACGTCCAGCGACGGCGGCTTCTCCGAACGCCCGGCCAGCGACGTCTTCGCGGACCGCGTCCGCAAAGAAGTCGTCCACGAACTCGGGCACACGCTCGGCCTCGAACACTGCGACAACAACCGCTGCGCGATGAACTTCTCCCCCACCGTTCAGGAAGTCGACCGGAAAGAACAGCACCTCTGTGGGAGCTGCCAGCGTACTGTTTTCTAGAACGCACGTTTTGCGCTGCGGGCGGCCTGCGGCCGCCCTCGGCAAAACCTGCACTAAAAGCACTCCTCCTTCACTTCGCGCCTACGGCGCTCCGTTCGGTCGTCGGCCCGAGCGCTCACGCTGTTCGCGCTCGGTGAACCGCTTCGTTCGGGTCCTTCGGACCGCTCACTCGCGGATGCTCGCCGTCGGCTGCTTTGCTCTGCCGTACCTGTGTTCGGTGAAGATTTCGAAGAAAACCGTCTGCGACCGCACTACTTGATTAGGGGAGCAGCGAGGCGAGCACGCTCAGGTCGACGAACGGGCCGTTGCCGTTTCCATCCCCGGGGTTCTCCGGCGGTCCGGGTTCGTCGCTCGTTTCGTTCTCCTCGCTCGTCTCGCCGTCAGCCGTGTTCGCGCCCGAGTCGTTATCGGACGCGCCCAGCGAGTTTCCCGGCGTATCACCCTCGTCGAGCACGTCCGTCTCGTTGTCGTCCGTGGCGTTCACGATGTCGTCGATGCCGTCCTCGACGCTGTCCGTGGCGTTTTCGACGACATCGGGCGCAGTCCCGGGATTGTCAGGCGCGTTGCCGGGACTCTCTGGCGCGTTCCCCGGGCCGCTGTCCGTCTCGTTCTCGTCGTCCTCCTCGTCAGTCGCATCGCCCGGCGGGCCGCCCATGCCGTTGCCGAACGGCGGCCCCGCGCTCTCGCTCCCCGGCGGACCGGCGATGCCGCGGGCGATGGCCGCGACCTCCGGGCCGGAGAGGTTGCTCGCCGACGTGCGGAGGCGGGCCAGCGCCGAGACGTTCACGCCGTGCTCGTCGAGGTCCTCCTCGGGCAGGCTACGCGCGGTCTCGGCCGTCTCGTTGGTTATCCCTTTGACCGTCGAAATCTGGGCGGCCAGCCCCGCCATCTCGGCGCGGTAGCGGGACGGCGAAATCGTCCGGTTGTCGCGGGCTGCTTCCAGTTCCTGCTTGCGCTCCCGGAGCTCCGCGAGTCGCTGGTCGAGGTTCTGCGCCTGGCTGGCGACGACCGACGCCTTCGAGGCGTTCGACTTCGCCGCCGCGACCTGCAGACCGAAGGCCCGCCGCTCGACTTCGCCCTCGACCTCGGCGGCCTGTACGCCGACGACACCGGCGAGCCGCGCTCCCGGCGGCATCTCCGTCTCGTTGTCCGTCTCGTTCGCTGTGGCGTCGTCCTGCACCGCCACGGACTCGGTCGCTGCCGGCCCGTCGGCCGTCGACGCGGCCACCATCGGTGCAGCGGCGCCGACGACGAGGAGTGCAGTCACGAGCAGTACGGTCGCTCTCATCTCGGCCGGTCGTTTGGCGTCCCCGTGCTTATACCCGCGGGACCGTGCACGCGACTTCTAGAGAATTAACGCCGATTAACCCGGGTTAATAGGTTGTCCGGACGGAAGCAGGACTGTCGAGAGCGAACGCTCACCGAAAGGGGGGACGAATTGCGCGCGCGGCGACGACTCGCGAAAAAGCCGCCTCCAAAAAACCGCGTGTGGCGCGTTAGCGGGCTACTCAGTCGTGTAGTAGTATTCGCCGTCGCGCTTCTGTTGTTTGTCGAGTTGGCTGCCGGGCTTGTTGATGCGCGGGCGGCCGAGGTTCTCGTCGCGGCGGAAGGTGACGTCGAGGTTCGCGAGGAACTCGTTCATGCCCGAGCGCATCGGCTGTGGGGTGGACGCGCGGCCGTGTTCGGCGGGCTCGCCGTCGAACACCATCAGGCGGTCGCTCACGAGGTCTATCATGTAGATGTCGTGGTCGATGACCATCACGGTGGTCTCGCGGTTCTCCGCGAACCGCCGGATGGCGCGGGTCGCGAGCACGCGCTGCTCGACGTCGAGGTGGGCGCTCGGCTCGTCCAGCAGGTAGAGGTCCGCGTCCTTCGAGAGCGTCGCGGCGATGGCGACGCGCTGGCGCTCGCCGCCGGAGAGGTCGGTGAGGTTCTGCTCGAGAATCGGGTCGAGTTGGAGCGGGTCGCCGATTTCGGTGTTCCAGTAGCTCGTGCCGAAGTCGTCGGTAATCGAGGAGAGGAACGCGTCCACGCGGATGTGCTGGTCGGCCTCAACGTACTGGGGCTTGTACGCGATGTCGAGGCCGACGTCGAGGTCCGCGCCTTCCTCGCCGGCGACCGTCGTCGGGTCGAGGTCGCCCGCGAGCAGCTGGGCGAACGTGGACTTCCCGATGCCGTTCGGGCCGACTACGCCCAGTACCTCGTTGCTGTGGATGTCGCCGCCGTCGACGGTGAGCGTGAACTCGCCCTCGCCATAGGACTTCGTGAGGTCCGGGTAGGAGACCAGCGTCTCCTCGCGGGAGGCCTCGCGGGGCGCGTGCTCTTCGAACGTGATGGCCTCCGGCCGGATGCGCATGTTCTCGTTGTCGAGGTAGCCGCGCAGGTACTCGTTGATGCCGTTGCGCACGCTCTTCGGCGGCGTGACGACGCCGTACACGGAGGGCTTCCCGTACGCGACGTGGATGGAGTCCGCGAGCAGGTCCAGCACCGCGAGGTCGTGTTCGACGACGAGGACGGCCTTGTCCTCCTCTTCGGCGAGTTCGCGGACGATCCGCGCCGCGGTGACGCGCTGGCCGATGTCGAGGTACGGCGTGAGTTCGTCCACGAAGTAGAAGTCCGCGTCGCGGGCGAGCGTCGCCGCGAGCGCGACCCGCTGGAGCTCGCCGCCCGACAGCGAGTCGATGGACTGGTCGATGACGGGGCGAATCGACAGCCGGTCGACGAGGTCGTCGAGGACGCCGCGTTCGTCCGTCCGTTCGAGCAGTTCCCGCGTGGTGCCGTCGAACTGGTCGGGAATCTGGTCGACGTACTGGGGTTTGCGCGCGACTTCGACGTCGCCAGCGCGGACGGCTTCGAGGTAGTCCTGGAGCTCCGTGCCGCGGTACTCGTCGACGACTTCGTCCCACGAGGGTTCGTCCTCGTGGCGGCCGAGGTTCGGCGTGATTTCGCCGGCGAGAATCTTCACCGCGGTCGACTTCCCGATGCCGTTCGGGCCGAGCAGGCCCGTGACCTTCCCGGACTCGGGGACGGGGAGGCCGTACAGCGAGAACGCGTTCTCGCCGTAGCGGTGCGTGGGCTCGTCTTCGAGCTCCTGCGGGAGGTTGATGATTTCGATGGCGTCGAAGGGGCACTTCTCGACGCAGATGCCGCAGGTCTCCCCGAGACAGATTTCCTCGGAGATGCGGACCTGGTCGGGGTCGCCGTCCTCGGCCTCCTCCCCGCGGAGCGTGATGCACTCCTTGCCCGTCCGGTTGGGCGGGCAGTAGTTCGAGCACTCGTAGTTACAGCGGTCGGGCTGGCACCTGTCGAGGTCCACGACCGCGATGCTGTCCTCGGCCATCGTTAGAAGGTGATGCCTTCCGAGAGCAGTACGCCCCACGTGATGAACCAGAGGGCGAACGACATGAAGCCGACGTAGAGGTGGTCTTTCGCCGAGAACTCGGTGACGTCGACGCCGGTAACTCGCATCAGCCCGAGCTCGACGACGACCACGCCGAGCAACACGAGCAGCCCCGTGCGGCTGGTCGCGTCGGCGACGACCGCCTCCGAGGCGAACGCCGCGGCGACGCCGCCGAGGGTGGCGATGGTGGTTACCTTCAGGCTGCGCCGATGGGCAGCCGTCGGGTCCACGGTTTCTGTCATACCCACACGTCCGGGAGCCGCGGTCAAAAGGTGTTCGCTTGACGGAGACCACGACCGGTTCACGCGGGTAGACGGGCAACTCGCCGGGAGTACCCGGCCGAGATGCCGTGCGATAACCGGTCCGGTCGCGTGTCGTACGCTCCACATACTCGCGGACAAGCCGAGCGTACCGCGCGTAGGCGGTGTATAGCAAAGCGGGCGTCGACCAACGCGTGGACCTATGGGAACGCCACCCACCATCGACCGACGTCGCTTCGTGACACTCTCCGGGACCGCGCTGGCCGCTGCCCTCGCGGGTTGCGCGAACGGCGGCGGCGACGGGGACGCGACGACACAGCCCGCTACGACAACCACGGGAACGACGGCCGGAACCACAGAGGAGCCGACGGAGACGACCAGCGAGACCACCACGGAGAACGGCGACTCGGCCTTCGTCCGGGCGGCCCACGCGTCGCCGGACGCGCCCGCCGTCGACGTCTACGTGAACGACGAACTCGCGTTCGAGGAGGCGCCGTACATGGGCGTGACACCGTACGCCCAGCTCCCGCCGGGCGACTACGACGTGCGCATCACGGCAGCGGGCGACGAGAGCACGGTCGTCTTCGACGAGACGGTATCCGTGGCAGCCGGCTACCAGACGGCGCTCGCGTACGGCGAACTCGGCGCCGACAGCGGTGCCGAGACCGCGTTCTCCGTCGAGTTCCTCGCTGACCAGTCCGAGATGCCGGCGAGCGACGAGGCGCTGGTGCGGCTGTTCCACGGCTCCCCGGACGCGCCTGCGGTGGACGTGACAGTCGAGTCCAGCGGCGACGTGCTCTTCGACGGCGCCGCGTTCGGGGACACGACCGAGTATGCGTCGGTGCCGCCGGGGTCGTACACGCTCGAAGTGCGGCCGGACACCGAGGACGGCTCCGGGGACGTGGTCACGACGTTCGACGTGACCGTCGAGGGCGGGACGGCGCACTCCGCGCTCGCCGTCGGCTACCTCGACCCGTCCGGCGACCAGCCTGCCTTCGAACTCGTGACGACTACGGACGGCCCCGTCGAGTCGGAGTAAGCAGACCGTAACGCGGTGTTCGGTCCCACGACCGCAGTGCTCGCTTGGCCGTGGGACTCCCTCCCGCACTTTTAAGCTCGTGGAGTGTTTCGAAACGTAATGATGGCTGAAGACGACAGTGTGCTGGAGGACCTCCCGCCGAGCGCCAAGCTCGTCTACAAGGTACTCGAGTACGCCGGCCCCCTCACGCAGAAGCGAATCGTCGAGGAAACCATGCTCTCCGCGCGCACCGTCCGGTACGCGCTCGAACGGCTCGAAGACCGCGGCGTCGTCGACGAGGACATCTACTTCGCCGACGCTCGCCAGAGCCTCTACCAGTTGACTCGCGAGACGGACAGCGAGGACGCGTCCGCCGACGTCGAAGCCGCCTGATTACTCGTTCGGCACGACCGTAATCGTCCGCTCGCGGTCGATGGCGCGCTCTAACTCCTCAGCGATGGCCGACCCCCGCGAGACCTGGATGTCGCCGCCGCGGCCGACCGTCGCCGTGAACAGGTACTCGCCGTCGGCCTGCACTTCGACGGTCTCGCCCGCGCGGTCGCCGGACAGCGGCAGGATGATATGCCGGGACGTGACCTCCGGGGTCACGACCTGGCCGGCCGCCTGCTCGCTGTTCCCGTCGCCCGCGGTCTCGGTGGTGCGCTCGCCGAGCGTGCGCACGTCGATGTTGATGCCGAGGCGGTCCTCGATGTCCGAGATGCGGCCGCCGCCTTTCCCGATGACGTGGCTGATTTCGTCCTCGGAGACGTACACCACGGCCTCGTTCGGGCCGCGGATGTCCACCTCGACGGGGCCGCGGGTCGCGGCCTGAATCTCGCGTTCGACCTCCTGCTTCGCGAGTTTGTCCACGCCGGACTCGGGCGCCTCCTCGGTCTCCTCGAGGGGGACCGTGACGACCTGGCGGTTGAACGTGTAAATCTCGTAGGCGGGCGTCCCGGTCGCGAAGTCCTTGACCTGGATGACCGGGCGCGCGAGGTCTTCCTCCATGAGGCCCTCGGGCACCTTGACTTCGGTCGTCACGTCGTAGACGGTCTCGACGTCGCCCTCTTCGATGTAGACGACGGTGTCCACGATTTGCGGAATCATGCCGAGTTCGACGCGGCCGACGAGCCGCTGGAGCGCGTCGATGGGCCGCGTCGCGTGCACGACGCCGACCATGCCGACGCCCGCCAGCCGCATGTCCGCGAACACCTCGAAGTCGTCGGTCTTCCGCACCTCGTCGTAGATGGTGTAGTCCGGCCGCACCATCAACAGCGAGTCGGCGGTCTTGGACATCTCGCCGCCCAGCTCCGTGTACTGGGTGACTTCCTTGCCGACCTGCAGGTCGCGGGGCTTCTCCATCGTCTTCACGACGTTGTCGTGCTCGGAGAGGAACTCCGCGACGGCCTGCGCGAACGTCGACTTCCCGGCGCCCGGCGCGCCCGCGATGAGCACGCCGCGGTCCCGTTCGAGCAGCCGCTCGCGGAGCTCGTCGGCGTGCTCGTAGTCCTCCATCGTCGTCTTCACGATGGGACGGACCGCCGTGATTTCGACGGCCTCCGAGAACGGCGGCCGCGAGATAGCGATGCGCATGTCCCGCACCTGCGCGATGGTCATCCCCTCCTCGGAGAGCTCGACGAACGCGTCGTCGGCGCGCTTCGCGGTCGTAATCACTTCGTTGGCGTACTCCTCGATGGTCTCGCGGTCGATTTCCTCGTCGCCGGCGGGCTGGTACTCGATGTCGCCGACCTCGCCGCGCTTGACCATCGGCACCATCCCCTCCTTGAGGTGGACGCTCATCGTGAGTTCGTCGAAGTACTGCTCGAGACCGAGCTCGCCGAGTTCGCGTTCGAGCGGCTCGAGGTACTCCACGTCGATGCCTTTCCCCTTCGCGACCTCCGCCTGCACGATGTCGCTGGTGAGCAGGCGCGCGTCGTGGGCCATCGCCACGTCGCGGATGATGGCGTCGATAGCGCCCGCCGCTGCGCGCTGGATGTCCTCCTCGCCGGCGCGCTCGCCGACGTACTTGATGCTAATCTTCCCGTCGTCCGCGAGCTCGACGAGCCGCTGGAGCTCCTCCAGGGCGTCCCATCCGGTCTGTCGGCCGCTGTTCGCCTGCGCTTCGACCTCGCCGACGACCGCCTCCGGAATGTAGACGGTGTCGCCTTCGTACTCGCCGTCCTCGACCCGCTGAGAGATGCGGCCGTCGACGACGACGCTCGTGTCGGGCACGATGTTCATGTTACCTCGGCGTAGTCGCGGCGTACTGATAAGGGTACTTGCCTGGGGGCGACGCCGTCCCCGTGCGGGCCGCGAGTCACGTAGTTTCGCGCCCGCCGAAGCCGACTAACCCCTCGAACGCGTCGGGCCACGTGATGGGCGAACTTCGCGACCTCACGGAACGCCTCGTCTCGATTCCGAGCCACGACGACGAGAGTGCCGCCGGCGACGCCATCGCGTCGTGGCTCCGCGAAGAGACCGACGCCGACGTGGAGCGCGACGACGCCGGAAACGTCCTCGCGTGGCGCAACCCGGACGCCGACGGCGACAGTCTCGCGCTCGTCGGCCACCACGACGTCGTGCCGCCGGACGACAGCCAGACGAAAAACGACGACTACGTCGTCTATGAGGACGAAGGCCGCCTCTACGGCCGCGGCACGGCAGACATGAAGGGCGCGGTCGCGGCGATGTTGCTGGCGTTCCGAGACACCGAGCCCGACGGCCCGCTCGCGTTCGCGTCGTTCGTCGGCGAGGAGTTGGGCGGCGAGGGCGCGCAGTACGCCATCGACGAGGGGTTCGCGCCCGACTACGCCGTCGTCGGCGAGGGGTCGACGGGGTACTCCGAGGTCGGCGTGCTCGACGTCGCCGTCGCACATAAGGGCCGCCGCGCGAGCACTCTCACGGCGGCCGGTGAGGCTGCGCACGCCAGCGAGGTCGAATCCGGGGAGAACGCGGTGTATCGTGCCTGTGACGCGGTGGATGTGCTCCGCAACCTCGACGCGCCTGAGGCCGACGTGCTCGGCCAGCACCTCGCAGGGAGCCTCGCGGTCACGGAAATCGAGGGGGGCACGGCGTGGAACGTGATTCCCGAAACCTGTGAGCTCACGGTCGACGAACGCACGGTCCCGGGCGAGCGCGCGGATATTGGCGCAGTCGAAGCCGTCGACGGCGTCTCGTGGACGGTCGACCAGGACCTCCCGCCGATGGCCTGCGACGACCCCGGGTTCGCCGACAGCGTGCTCGATGCCGTGCAGGCAGTACAGGACGGTGCTGGCGAACACGTCGCCAAGCCGCACGCGACGGACGCGGGCTGGCTCGCGGCCGCCGGGACGACGTGTCTGGTCTGCGGGCCGGCCGAGCAGGGCGAGGCGCACACGGCCGACGAGAGCGTCTCACTGGACGTGCTTGCGCGGTGTCGGCGGGTGTATACTGACGTCACAGCACGAGTTCCGGGAGGACAATCCTGATAGGCCGCGCCGCGTACGGCTAGGTATGTCGACGCAGGCCTCCGAGGAAGTCCCCGACGCGTACGAGGACCTCCTCGACCACTACGAACAGATTTCGAACGTCAACGACGCCAACAGCCTGCTCTCCTGGGACCAGGAAGTGATGATGCCGGAGGGCGGTACGCCCGCCCGCTCGAAGCAGAAGTCCGCGCTCTCCTCGCTGTCCCACGACCTGCTCACCGAGGACAAGGTCGGGGAGTGGTTGGACGAACTCGAAGACGCGAACCTCGACGACGAGCAGGCCGCCGTCGTTCGCGAGATTCGACGCGAGTACGAGCGCGCCGACCGCGTGCCCAGCGAGCTCGTCGCCGAAATCTCGGAGACGACCTCCGAGGCGCTCCCGAAGTGGAAGGAAGCCCGCGAGGAGGACGACTTCTCTGTCTTCGCGCCGATTCTCGAAGACCTCGTGGAGCTCAAGAAGGAGTACGCCGAGCACATCGACCCCGACAAGGACGCCTACGAGGTGCTGTTCGCGGACTACGAGCCGTACCTCGACCTCGACACCGCCGAGCGCGTGCTCGAACGCCTCCGCGAGGAACTCGTCCCGCTCATCGAGGACGTCCGCGAGAGCGACGTCGAACTCGCGGACCCCTTCACCGGGGCGTTCGACGTGGACACGCAGGAGGAACTGGCGCGCGACGTGCTCGACACGCTCGGCTACGACTTCGAGCACGGCCGCCTCGACACCGCGCCGCATCCGTTCTCCACCGGGAATCAGTTCGATGCCCGCGTCACCACGCGGTTCAGCGAGGACGACCCCGTCGATGCCCTGATGTCAACGATTCACGAGTTCGGGCACGCGCGCTACACGCTCGGCCTGCCCCGCGAGCAGTACGGGAACCCGCTCGGCGAGTCCCGCGACCTCACCGTCCACGAGTCCCAGAGCCGCCTCTGGGAGAACCACGTCGGGCGCTCCCGGGTCTTCTGGGAGAAGTTCCTGCCCGCGATGCAGGAGCGCTTCCCGCAGCTCGAGGACGCCACCCCCGAGGAGGCGTACGAGGCCGCCAACGAGGTGTACGAGGACAACCTCATCCGGGTCGAAGCGGACGAGCTCACCTACCACATGCACATCATCGTGCGCTTCGAAATCGAGCGCGAACTCATCGAGGGTGACCTCGACGTCGAGGACGTGCCCGAGCGCTGGAACGACAAGTACGAGGAGTACCTCGGCATCCGTCCCGACACCGACGCGGAGGGCTGCCTGCAGGACATCCACTGGAGCCACGGTTCCTTCGGCTACTTCCCGACGTACTCGCTGGGGAGCGTGCTCGCCGCTCAGATTTACGACGCGCTCGAAGCCGACGTCGGCGACGTCGACGAGAAGGTTCGTAACGGGAACTTCGACGTCATCGCCGACTGGCTCGAGGAGCATGTCCACCAGCACGGCGCGAAGTACACGACGCCCGAACTCGTCGAGGAAGCCACCGGCGAGGCGTACAACGCCGACCACTTCGTCGACTACGTCACCGAGAAGTACACCGAGCTGTACGACCTCTGAGGTCGGTCGCAGTACGTTCGATTCCCGGCGAGGCCGTCGCCGGCCGGGTGGCTTTTTCCGCGTTCCGCACCCAGTCGTAGCCATGCGCGCAGCAACCTATCAGGGTCCCGGCGAGATTACCGTCGAGGACGTCCCGAAACCGGAAGTCGAGTCGCCCGAGGATGCCGTCATCCGCGTCACGCACACCGCCGTCTGCGGGTCGGACCTCTGGTTCTACCGCGGGGAGAGCGACCGCGAGGAGGGGTCGCGGGTCGGCCACGAGCCGATGGGTATCGTCGAGGCGGTCGGCGACGACGTGACGTCCGTCGAGCCCGGCGACCGCGTGCTCGCGCCGTTCGCGATTAGCTGCGGGGAGTGCGAGTTCTGTCGGAAGGGCTTGTACACGTCCTGTGTGGAGGACGAGTCGTGGGGGAGCGACGCGAACGGCGGCGGGCAGGGCGAGTACGTGCGGTGCCCGTACGCGGACGGCACGCTCGTTCGGGTGCCGGACCGCTACGCCGACGACGAGGAGACGCTCGAAGCGCTGTTGCCGCTGACGGACGTGATGGGGACGGGCCACCACGCCGCGGTCAGCGCGGGTGTCGGCGAGGGTGACACCGCCGTCGTCATCGGGGACGGTGCGGTCGGGCTCTGTGGCGTGCTCGCCGCCCAGCGCCTCGGCGCCGAGCGCATCATCGCAATGGGCCACCACGAGGACCGCCTCGAACTCGCCGAGGAGTTCGGCGCGACCGAGACCATCGCCGCCCGCGGCGACGAGGCAATCGAGCGCGCGACGGAACTCACGCACGGGGGCGCGAATCACGTTATGGAGTGCGTCGGCGCCGCGTCCGCGATGGACACCGCCATCGCCATTGCGCGGCCGGGTGGGACGGTCGGCTACGTCGGCGTCCCGTACGGCGTCACTGAGGAGGGCTTGGACGTGTTTACGATGTTCAGCGACAACATTACGCTGAACGGCGGCGTCGCGCCGGTCCGTGCGTACGCGGAGGAGCTGATGGACGACGTCCTGCAGGGGACGCTGGACCCGTCGCCCATCTTCACGAAGACCGTCGGCCTCGACGACGTGGACGAGGGGTACCGCGCGATGGACGAGCGCGAAGCCATCAAGGTACTCGTGAAACCCTGACGTTGTCCTTTGCTGTCACCTCGATAGATTCAAGTAGTGGTATGGCATAGCGTACCACGTATCATGTCGAGCGCATCGACTCCGGACGACGACTCGCTTCTGGACGAGTTCCTCGAAGACCGCGGCCACGAGACACAGACGTGGGAGGAGAGCTATAACAAGAAGCAGTGTCCGGAGTGCGGTGGGCTCCACGACGGCAACGCGCGAACCTGCACAGTGTGTGGCTGGTCGCCCACGTAGTCGGGCGGTCTCCTTCCTTCGACGGCCAGCACACCTAAGACGAACCCCGAGAAAGGTTGGCGTGAAGTCATGCCGGAGTGCCAGAACTGCGGGTCGTTTGTGACCGACGCGTACGCGAGAGTGTTCACGCCGAACGAACAAGGCGCCCCGCGCGTGTGTCCCAACTGCGAGGACAAGATTCGCGACGGCGCGGAAGTACGGGAGGCGAGGTCTACCCGCCGGACGTAGCTGCTGTCCTGTCTGCGTAGCGGAGAATTTCAAGCGGTTTATACCGTTTCGGTTCCTCTAGTTGTCTAATGACGGACTCGGAGCCGGAAGTCACGCGGCTGTTCGGTGGTCCGGGGAGCGGGAAGACGACCGCGCTCCTCGACCACGTCGAGGAAATTCTTGAGGACGACGACGTAGACGTACGCGACATTCTCGTCGTCTCGTACACGCGTGCCGCAGCGGCCGAGGTCCGCGAACGGCTCGCCGAACGACTCGACGTCAACCCGCGCTCGCTGCGCGGGAACGTCGCGACGATGCACGCGAAAGCCTACGAGCTGCTCGGGCTGTCGCGTGGCGACGTCGTCGGCGAGGACGACAAGGAAGCGTTCTGCGAGGAGTACGGCATCCCCTTTGAGGACGAGTACTCCTCGGGCTCGCGGCGCACAGCGCGCTCGACCACCCTCGGCAACAAGGTCATCGCGACCTCCCAGTGGCTCCAGCGAACCAGCCGCGACGTCGCCGACTGGTACGACGTCCCGTTCCGCTGGAACGACGAGGAAGTCCGGCTCCCCCCGGAAATCGACGAGAACGCGCAGGTCGGCAACAAGTACACGCCCACGTGGCCGTCCAGCGACGAGCGCTACGACATCCCCGAGGCGATTCGGGCGTGGCGAGCGTACAAGGGCGAGAACGAGCTCGTCGGGTTCGCGGACATGCTCGAACGCGTCCAGCAGCGCTCGCTGCTCCCCGACGTCGACTACCTCGTCATCGACGAGTTCCAGGACATCACCAGCCTCCAGTACGACGTTTACGAGGAGTGGCGGCCGCACATGGAGCGCGTGCTCATCGCGGGCGACGACGACCAGGTCGTCTACGCGTGGCAGGGCGCCGACCCCGAACTCCTCCTGAACACGAAGGTCACCGACGACGTCGTGCTCCCGAACTCCTACCGACTGCCCTCTGAAGTGCTGAAGGTCGTCCAACAGGAGATCAGCCACATCGAGACCCGCCAGGAGAAGGACCTCGAACCCCGCAAGGAGGGCGGCAGCGTCGAGGCCGTCGAGAGCCCGTCGATGCTCGACCTCGTGCGGAACGTCCGCCGGACCGTCGAGGAATCCGAGGACGAGACCGTGATGGTGCTGTTCCGGGCGCGCTACCAGCTGTTCGACTTCGTCGACGAGTTCATCGGCGAGGGCATCCCGTTCAAGGCGCTGACCGACCAGCGCCTCTGGACGGACCGCCTCCAACAGTACATCTCCGCCGTGGAAGCCCTGGAGAACGACGACCCCATCGACGGGCTGCAGGCCCGCCGCCTGATGGACATGCTCCAGGACTCGGCGTTCGGCACCCGCGAGCGCAACGACCTCCGGGAGGCCATCGACGAGGCGCAGGGCGAGGACACTGACCTCACCGACCTCACGTTCACCGCGGAGTTCATCCGCGACTACGTGCCGTTCGTGCCCGGTCCCTCGGCCGCCGCGGACATGCTTCGGAAGGTCACGCGCTACCAGCGCCGCAGCATCGACGCGTACTTCCAGGGCGACTACCGCGGCATGGACCCCGACCGCGTGCGCGTCGGCACCATCCACTCCGCGAAGGGTCGCGAGGCCGACCACGTCTTCGTCTCGACGGACCTCACCGAGAAGGTCGTCGAGCAGATGGCGGCCACTGCCGACCCCGAGGACATCCCGGAAGGCGTGGAGTTCACCTCCAAGACGAGCCCCGTCCCGATCCTGACGGACAACGAGCGCCGCGTGTTCTACGTCGGCATGAGCCGGGCGCGCGAGCGCCTCGTGCTCCTCCAGAACCTCATCAACGGCGCCCCGACGCTCCCCATCGACGTGTTGCTGTACGGCGAGCAGACCGGGCGCTCTCTCGACGAGGCCCTCGAAGCCGACACGCCCGTTCACCTCCCGTGAATGCGGCCCGCGGCTCTCGATAGCGCGCTCGCCGACGCGGGCGCTGACGCCTTCGTTTTCGTCGGCCCGGCCGGCGACCCGCTTGTCCGCGCCCTGAGCGGCGCCGCTCTCCCGTGTCGCGCGGCCGTCGTCAGATCGGAAGAGCGTCGTGTAGG
>CAXREU010000111.1:0-15139 GCA_964229715.1 Halobacterium sp. | reverse complement strand
CGCGTCGCGCGGTCGCCGTCGTCGTCGCGGTCGTGTTCGTCGACCTGCTCGGGTTCGGCGTCATCATCCCCGTCCTCCCGTTTTACGTCCGCTCGTTCGGCGTCAGCGACGTCTTCATCGGGCTGCTCGCCGCGTCGTACTCGCTGGCGCAGTTCGGTGCCGCGCCCGTCCTGGGCCGCATCTCCGACGAGCGCGGGCGTCGCCCCGTGCTGATGCTCTCAGTCGGCGTCGCCGGCGTCGCGTGGCTCGTGTTCGGGTTCGCCGCGGAGGTCGGCGCCGCCGCCGGCACGACCGCCGGTCTCGTCGTGTTGTTCGGCGCGCGACTGCTCGCCGGCGCCGCCGGAGGGAACATCGCCGCAGCGCAAGCGTACATCGCCGACGTGACGCCACCCGAGCGCCGCGCCGGCGCACTCGGGCTCGTGGGAGCGGCGTTCGGCCTCGGATTCGTCTTCGGGCCCGCAGTCGGCGGCCTCCTCGCCGACGAGACGGTGGTCGCGGCGGCTCGCTCGGTGCTTCCAGCGTTCGTCCCCATCACCCGATTCTCGCTGCCTAGCGTCGCTGCGGCCGGGTTCTCCGTTCTCGCGTTGCTCGCCGCCGCGGTCGTCCTCAAAGAGCCGGAACGGTCCCGAAGCTCGGCCCGCCGGACGACGTTCGTCGCCCAGTTCCGGTCGGCGCTCGCGGACGCGACGCTGCGTCCGCTGGTCGTCGCGTTCTTCCTGACGTCGCTGTCGTTCGCGGGCGTCACGGTGATGTTCGTGCCGTTCGTCGCCGATGTCTTCGGCTACGGCGCTACGGAGGCCGCACTGTTCCTCGCGTACATCGGCGCGCTCGGCGTCCTGAACCAGGGCGTCCTCGTCGGCGTCCTCGCCCGCCGGTACGGCGCTCGCTGGGTCGTACGGGCCGGTGTCGGCTCGTTGATTGGTGCGCTGCTGGTGCTTGCGGCGTCGCCGCTGGCCGGCACGGGCCCGCTGTTCGCCGCGGGCCCCGCGTGGGTGACCGACGGCCTCGTGGCGCTGCTGACGTTCGGTGCGCTCGCGTCGTTCGGGAACGGCGCGATTACGGTCGGACTGGCGGCGCTCGTTTCCGAGTCGGCGTCGGCGGAGTCGCAGGGGTCGGCGTTCGGCGTCACACAGGGCGCTGGTAGTCTCGGGCGAACTGTCGGTCCGCCGCTGGCCGCCGCTGCGTACGTCTTCGTCTACTGGTCGCCGTTCGTTGCGGGGGCGCTCGTGTTGCTCCCCGTGGCGGCACTCCTCCACATGCGACCGTAGCTACAGCGCCGTGAAGGCGGCGTACGGCACGAGGAACAACAGAATAGTCATCGCGAGCAGGACGAGTCCGTAGCTCGCAAACGTGGCCAGCGCGGTCACCCACGAGGGGTGTTCGAAGTCGGGGAGCGCCGCAGTCATGTTCGTCGATTGCCGCGCGCCGACCTAAAAGGTCGCGTCTAAACGATGTCGCCGATGCGGCGGGGCTCCCCGGAGAGCGAGGGGTCGCGCTCCACGAGTTTGAGCACCTCGTGGTCGGTGACCTCGTGGTACTCCTTGTCGGTGGCTTCCTCGATGAGTTTGCGTTCCATGCGGAATTCGGTGCCTTCGTAGACGACGTCGACGCCGTCGTCTTCGAACGAGAGCGTAGTCATACTATCGAGTAGACGACGAGCGGACAAAAGCCCGCCGTCCGACGGTTGGCGTGCGCTCTCGCGGGGTTTATTGGCGTGCGGGGTGATTGGACGGGTGTGCTCGGCCCGAACCCGATAGACGAACTCGTCGTGCCCGACGGCACCACCGTGCAGGAACACGACGTCGTGGTGGACGGCGACGTGCTGGTCGGCGGCCAGTCCACGGTCGAACTCGGGGTTCGCGGCCATAGCGTCGTCGCGGGCGAACGCGTCTCGTTCGCCGGCGACATCGAAGCCGACGGCGACTGCCGGCTGGACATGTGGTGCGACGTCGACGGGAACGTGCTCGCCAGCGAGGACGCCTACCTCGGCGAGCGCGTCCACATCACGGGTCGTCTGGTGGTCGGCGGCGACCTCGACATCGGCGACGACGTCGACATCGAGGAGGGGTTCGAGGCCTCCGGCTGGATCGTCATCCGGAACCCGATGCCCACCATCACCTTCTTCGTCGTCTACCTCACCCACCTCCTCCAAATCGGCGAGGAGGAGGAAGCCGAGGAGCTCGTCGACCAGTTCGCGGCCAGCGGCGAGGCCCAGCCGTTGACGATTCCGCGCTCCGGGAGCGTCTCCGACGACGCGTGGCGGGTCTCCACGCCCGCGACCATCGGCGACGACTGCCGGCTGCACGGGAACATCCGCGCGACCAGCATTGACGTCGGCGAGGACACCAACATCTTCGGGAGCCTGCGCGCCCAGGACGACGTCTCCGTGGGGTCGGGAACGAAGATTCACGGTGACGTCACGACGCGCAACGGCGACGTGCGCGTCGAACCCGGTGCAGTCGTGCTCGGCGACGTCTCTGGGCACGACGTCCACGTTCACCCGGATGCCGACGTCGACGGCGTCATTCGGGCGCGCGGCGAGATGCACCTCGGCAGCCGCGCGGACCGCGACCCCGAATAGTTTAGTCGACTCCTCGCCCAGTTTCCGCTATGTCTGCCTCGCCCTCCAGCGACGACGCCGACGCGGGCAACCCACACGTCCCGGAGCGCGACGAACCCGACACGGCCCCGCCCCCGCTCGCCGTAGGCGTGACGCTGTGGCGCGAGGCGGTCGTCGCGGCGCTGGGTCTCGTCACGCTACTCACCGGCCTCCACGGCTTCTGGTTCGTGCTCGGCGGTGGCTTCTACGACTACGAGTACACCGTGTGGAACCTCGCCGGCGACCTCGCGTACCTGTTCGCGGGTGTGTTCCTCCTCGTCGTCGCGGTCGGGAGCGCCGCGACGCGTCTGCGAGCCGACTAGTTGCCGTGCTCGCGGTCGAGCGGGTCCTCGAGCTGCCCCATCACGGCCTCGAAGGCGTCGGTCGCGGTGAGCAGCCCGACGACTTCGCCGTCGTCGAGGACGAGCGCGAGCTCCTGGTTCTCGGCCTGGAACTGGTCGATGGCGTCGCTGACGGTGGTGTCGGCGGCGAGCGTCATCGGCGGCGCGGCGACCGCTTCGAAGCTCGTCTCGCCCGCCTGAATCTCGTCGAGGTGGTCGATGACCGCGGGCACGTAGACGACGCCACGGAAGTCCTTCGGCTCGTCGCCGACCAGCGGATAACGGGTATGTGGTGACGACGTCAGCCGGTGGATGTTCTCTTCGATGGACTCGGCCGTCGACAGGTAGACGATATCGTCGGCGTCAACCATCACGTCCGCGACCGCGGTGGTACCGACGTCGAGGGCGTTGACGACCTCCGAGAGGCGTTCCTCCGAGAGCTCGCCCTTCTGGAGGACGTCCTCGAGGCGGTTCCGGAGCTGGGCGCGGGTTTCGATGACGTCCTCCTCGGTTTCGAGCCACGCGCCGGTCATCTCGACGCCGAACAGCTTCAGCGTCCCCTTCGCGATGGCGTCCCCGAGCTTGATGATGGGGGAGATGGCGAAGTGGAACCAGTAGAGGGGGGCGGCGCCGTACTTGGAGACGAACCGGGAGCGCTCGACGCCGAGGTACGTCGGCGTCTGTTCGCCGTGCGTGAGGTGGACGAGGTTGATGATGAGGAACGCGAGCACCGCACCGCCGCCGACCGACGCGAGGAACGTGTCGTGGAATATCGGCTCGAAGATGGCGGCGAGCGCGGGCTCGGCGACGATACCGACCGCGATACTGGAGGCGGTGATGCCGACCTGACAGGTGGTGAGATAGAGTTCGAGGTCGTTGGTCATCGCCCACGCCCGTTCGAGGGCGGGGTCCCCGTCGACGAACTCCTCCTCGGTGAACTGGCGGGCGCGCGTCAGCGCGAACTCGATGGCGACGAAGAAGCCGTTCGCCAGAATCAACCCGAGCCCCGCGGCGAGGCGGAGCGTGACCTCTAGCGTGTTCATCGCCCGTGTGGTTCCGTCGGGCGCCGAATATGGCTTGGGGTGAGCCCGCTAACCGAAAGCCATTCTTCGGCGCTCGCGCTACCACGTGATATGCTCTCTATCGCGCTTGCCGGGAAGCCGAACGCCGGCAAGTCGACGTTCTACACCGCCGCGACGCGCTCGGAGGTGGACGTCGCGAACTACCCGTTCACCACCATCGACGCGAACCGCGGCATCACCCACGCCCGCACGGAGTGCCCGTGTCTCACCCGCGAGGAGCGCTGCGGGAACGAGAACTGCCACGACGGCAAGCGCTACGTCCCCGTCGAACTGCTCGACGTGGCGGGCCTCGTGCCGGGCGCGCACGAGGGCCGCGGGCTCGGCAACCAGTTCCTCGACGAACTCACGAACGCGGACGTCATCGTGAACGTCGTGGACGCCGCGGGCGCGACCGACGAGGAGGGCGAACCCGTGGAAGTCGGCACCCACGACCCGATCGAGGACATCGACTTCATCGAGGAGGAGATGGACCTCTGGCTGGCGGGCATCGTCGACCGCAACTGGGAGACTGTCGAGCGCCAGTCCCGCAGCCCCGGCTTCGACATCGAGGAGGCCGTGACGGACCTGATGACGGGGTTCGGCGCGACCGAGTACGATGTCGCCGCCGTCCTCCGCGGGATGGACGACTCCGAGGACCCCGTGCAGTGGACCGAAGCCGACCGCGAGGCGCTCGCGCGCGGCATCCGCCAGCGCACGAAGCCCATCGTCGTCGTCGCGAACAAAATCGACGTCGCGCCCGCCGAGAACGTCCAGCGGTTGCTCGACCTCGACAAGCCCGTGATTCCCGCGACCGCGCAGGGCGAACTCGCGCTCCGCCGCGGCGTCGACGCCGGCTTCCTCGACTACGACCCGGGCGACGAGGACTTCGAGATAACCGGCGAGGTCAGCGAGGGCCAACGCGACGCGCTCGACGAACTCCGCGAGACAATGAGCGAGTACGGCGGCACGGGCGTCCAGGCGGCGTTAAACCACGCGGTCTACGACCTGCTTGAGATGGTCACGGCCTACCCCGTGCAGGACCAGTCGAAGTGGACCGATGCGAGGGGCAACGTCCTCCCGGACGCGTTCCTCCTGGAGCGCGGTTCGACGCCCGTGGACCTCGCGTACGCCGTCCACTCGGATATCGGCGAGGGCTACCTCCACGCGGTCGACGCCAAGACCAAGCGCGAGGTCAGTGAGAGCTACGAACTCGAAGAGGGCGACGTTATCAAAATCGTCTCCACCGCGAAGTAGCAGACCCGCTCAGGCAGTCTCCAGCCGGACTTACGACTCCTCTGGGGTGAGTGCCAACCCCAGCTGGTCGCAGACGTCTTCGAGCGCGGACACCACGGATTTACTCTGGGTCGATTCCGAACCCCAGTCCCACTGCAGCGAACTCAATCCGGTCGCGCCGCCGCCGACTATCACCGTCACGGATGCCCGGTCGCTGGCCTCCTGCTCGAAGATAATCGTCGTCTGGAGGTCCGAGTTCGTCCGGAGGTAGTACTGCTCCACAACGATAACTTCGAACCCGTCACCGGCGTGTCTCAGTACGGATGTCGCGTCCCTCTCCTCCGAGCTACCGTACAGTGACCCGCCCAGCTGTACCGTTTTCTCGTCTCTCTCGCCGGCCCGACGGAGCTTGTCGTGCAGTGACGCCGGTAGCTCTTCGACCGCCGTACCGCGTACTTCCAGCGCCTTCCGATTCATTGCCACTGCGTTCCACCCATACTGGGGTAAAACCCCATCCCTCGTTGCGAATCGGCCCACGGAGCGGCCGAACGTAGCGAATGTTCACTCAGCGTGCCAACTGGAGAAACCGTATTCCGCTACTCGCTGGCCGACGCGACGAACGCGCCGACGACGCGGTCGACTTCGAACGCGCTGTCGCCGATTCGCTCGCGGAACACGCCTTCGAGCGCGAACGCGTCGGCGCCGTCGAAGCCCGGAAGCGAGAGCAGGTACGCGACCAGCGGCTCGGGCTTCGTAATCCGGAGTTCGTCCGCGAAGTCCCGGCGGTCGACGCTCGCGAACCGCTCGCGGAGCTGGTCGGCGCCGTTCTCCAGCGCGAATCCGTCGTCGGCGGGCCGGCTGCCGAACTCCGCGACCGCGTCGAAGACGGCCGCGAGGTCGTCGGTCCCGGTCGTCGCCGCGTACAGCGTCCCGTCATCTTTCAGCACGCGCCGAATCTCCGAGAGTGCCCGCTCGCGGTCCGCGTCCGTGAGGTGGGAGAGCACGAAGTGGGCGGTGACGGCGTCGAAGGTGTCGTCCGGGTAGGGGACGTCGCGGGCGTCGACCGCGTCGAAGTCGAACTCGCGCTCGACGTCCGCCAGCGCCTCCATCGCATCCAGCATCATCCCCGAGGAGTTGTCCGTCACGGTGACGTCCCAGCCGGCGGGAATCCGGTCGGCGTTGGCGGTCCAGAGCGCGCCGTGACCCGAACCGAGTGCGAGCACCGTCGCGTCCGTAGGGAGGTCAAACTGGTTGAACAGCCACTCGTGAGGCGACTGCTCGGCCGCGGAGAAGCGCGCGTGCAAGACCTGTCGGGCGGCGAGGTTCGACGCGTCCGCGTACTGGTCGGCGAGCGCGTCGTCGTCCTGCCAGGCGTCCATGCCTCGACAGTCGCCGCGCGCGCCCTTCAGCACACCGCTCTCGCCGCGAGCGCTACGCGAGCGGCCGGAACCAGACCGCGGCGACCAACACGGCGAGGAAGACGTAGCAGCCGCGCACGAGCAGCATCGTCGCGACGGTGGGGTCGGCGCGTGCCGCGACCCATGCGACCACGGCGAACGCGGCGACCGCAGCGACGGCGCTCGGCGGGAAGACGGCGAGCGCGGCGAGCGCTACGACACCACTCATCGCGGCTGCCATCAGGCCGTACGCGAGCCGTCGCGCGCCGGCTTTCCCGAGCACGACGGCGACGCTGCGCTTGTCGATGGAGCGGTCGTAGTCGTAGTCCTGCGCGTCGTCGACGACCTTTACGCCGGAGAGCAGCACGAGCAGGACGCCCGCGAACGCCAGTGGGCGAACCGCAAGCGACTGGACTTGCGCGTAGTAGCCGCCGACGAGCGCGATAGCGATGCCGAGCGGGTAGCCGGTCGTCGTCGTGACGGGGTTCGTGTCGAGTTGTGGCGCGTGGTGGTACGCGATGAGCCACGCTGGCACGGCGAGCGCGGCCGCACCGGGGCTGACGTGCCACCAGAGACCGGCGACGCAGGCGAAGAAAGCGAGCGATGCGGCGCGGATGGCGAGCCGGCAGCCCGCCGCGGTGAGCGGGTGGTCGTCGTCCTCGCCGCGCACGTGGAAGTCCACATAGCCGTCCTTCACGTGGGCGGTGTAGACGGCGCAGAACATCGCGGCGAGGTGGGCGCCCGCGACGGCCAACGAGAACTCGCCCGCGAGCACGGCCCCGAACCCGGCCGCGGCCAGCGGCGGCAGCATGAACACCGGGTGGACTTGCGACGCCAGCGCTGCGACGGTCGCGCGGCCCCCGTGCCCGTGCCGCGTGATGTGCATACACGTACCAACGGGAGCGCCCGGCATAACTGTCAGGGAGCGAACTACGGACCGACAGCAAAAACGAGAAAGAGCCGCTACTGGAGCGCGTTCGTCGCCTCCCGCATGACGTCCAGCGCCTCGCGGAGCTGTTCGGTGTCCGTGGCGTAGGAGATGCGGGCGTAGCCCTCGCCGTGCTCGCCGAACGCGTCGCCGGGCACGACGACGACCCCGCGGTCGATGACCTCGTCCACCCAGCCGTCGGGCACTTTCGGCATCGCGTAGAACGCCCCCTCCGGTTTGGGGACGTCGAGGCCCATGTCTTCGAGTTCGTCGAGCACGAGGTCGCGGCGCTGCTCGAATTGGGCGACCATCTCGTCGACGACGTCCTGCGGGCCGCTGAGCGCGGCTTCGGCGGCGTACTGGGCGGGCGCGCTGGCGCAGGCCTGCGAGTACTGGTGGACGCGCAGCATGCGCTCGGCGCGGCGCTCGCTGGCGGCGACCCAGCCCAGGCGCCACCCCGTCATCGAGTACGTCTTCGAGCACGCGCTCACCACGACGACGTTGTCCGTCTCCGCGAACTCCATCGGCGAGCGGTGTTCGCCGTCGAAGACGATGTGTTCGTACACCTCGTCGGAGACACAGAGCACGTCGTGCTCGTCGGCGATGCGCGCGAACTCCCGCATGTCCTCGGGGGATTGCACCGCGCCGGTCGGGTTCGCGGGCGAGTTCACGACGAATGCCGCCGTGTCCTCAGTAATGCGCTCTTCGACGGTCGCAGGGTCGAGCGTGAGGTCCTCGCGCAGCGGCAGGCCGACCGGCTCGCCGCCCGCGATGCGCGTCAGCGCGTCGTAGGAGACGAACCCGGGGTCCGGGAACAGCACTTCCTCGCCGGGGTCGACGTGGGCCTCCAGCGCGAGGTGGAGCGCCTCGCTCCCGCCGGAGGTCGCGATGACGCCCTCCGGCGCGATTTCGAGGTCGTTGTCGCGCTCGTGCTTCTCGACGATGGCGTCCACGAGCTCGGGTGTCCCGCGGTTCGACGTGTACGCGTCGGCGTCGCCCGCCTCGATGGCGTCGACGGCGGCCTGCCTGGCGTGCTCGGGCGTCGGGAAGTCGGGCTGGCCAAGCCCGAGGTTGATGGCGTCCTCGCCGGCCGCCTCGAACACTTCCCGGATGCCGCTGATGGAGATGGCTTCGACTCGCTGGGAGAACTCCGTCATACGAACGACCCGGGCGCCGGGCGCCATAATTCCTCCTGTCCAGCGGCGGCTCGACGGGGGAGAAGACTTATTCTCGTCGTGCTGGTAGCCTCAAGCATGGGAGACGAGTCCCCGTGGGTGCCGCGCTGGACGGTCCTCGCGACGGCCGCGAGCGGCGTCCTCGCCGCGCTCGCGTACGCCCTCGGCGTCCCGTACGGGACGCACCTGACTGCTGCCACTGCCGTCGGCACGACCTACGTCCTCTACAAGTGGGGCCAACACCGCGAGCGCCCCTCGAAGTACAGCGACGACCCCGAGCAGAAGCGCCGGGAGATGGAGCAAGAGGGGCGAGCCGGCGGCTACGGCGGGACCTTCTAACTTCGCGCGACGAGCGGGCGGCGCCACCGCAACTGCGGTCGGACGATTTCGCGTCCGTCGACGCGAGCGTCCCTGGCTTCCGCGAGCCGAACCGTTTTCTCTCGCAATCCACGAACGGGAGCATGGACCTCTCTGTCGTCGACCTCTCTCCGGTCCCCGAAGGCGGCACCGCGACGGACGCCTACGCCAACACCGTCGAGGCCGCCCAGCAGGCCGAACGCCTCGGCTACGAGCGCTTCTGGGTCGCCGAGCACCACGGCATGGGCGACACGCTCGCGGGTACCACACCCGAGGTGTTGCTCGGGCACCTCGCCGCCGAGACGGACGAAATTCGCCTCGGCTCCGGCGCCGTCCTCCTCAACCACTACAGCCCGTTCAAGGTCGCCGAACAGTTCGGCGTCCTCGACGCGCTCGCACCGGGCCGCATCGACGCCGGTCTCGGGCGCGCGAATGGCTCGCCGGCGGTCGACCAAGCCCTCGGTACCGAGCGCCACGTCCAGAACCCCGACGAGGACCACCGCGAGAAAATCGAGGCCGTCGTCACCCACCTCTACGACGACTACCCCGCCACGCACGCCTACAGCGACATCGAAAGTCCGCGCTCCGGCGAAGCGACACCGGTTCCGTGGGCGCTCGGCTCCAGCCCCTCCAGCGCGAAAATCGCGGGGAAACTCGGCCTGCGCTACTGCTTCGCGGCGTTCATCCGCCCGCAGTTCGCCACGCACGCCTTCGAGGAGTACCGGGAGGCGTTCCAGCCCTCGCAGTTGGCCGGCAGCGTCGACGAACCCGAGGGCATGGTCGCGGTCAACGCCGTCTGCGCGGAGACCGACGAGGACGCCGCGCGACTCCGTGCGACCGCCGAAGCCTCCTTCCAGCGGATGAAACGGGGTGTCACCGGCACCGCGCCGTCCGTCGATGAAGCCATCGACGAACTCGGCGGCGTCCCCGAGCCGACGCCGGAGACGCTCGACGAGGACGAGTGGCCACGCGCCATCTCCGGCAGCCCCGAGACGCTGAACTCGCTCTTAGAACAGTTGGCGGACCTGGTCGGCGTCGACGAAGTGATGATTCAGCACGTCGTCGCCGACCACGACGACGCACTCCGCTCGCACGAACTCCTCGCCGACGCCGTCGGGCTCACGCCGCGCTGACGCCCAGCGCCGTCACTCCCGCGTCGCAATCTCGATTCGCGCGCCACCTTCGGCGCCGTCCGTGACTCGCACGGCCCAGCCGTGCGCGTCGGCGATTTGCTCGACAATCGAGAGCCCGAACCCGGTGCCCGACGCCGACGTCGAGTACCCCTCCTCGAACACCGACTCGCGCTCGGCTTCGGGAATTCCGGGGCCGTCGTCCGCGACGTAGAACCCTGCGCTGTCGGCGAGGGCGCCTACGGTGACGGTCACGCCGCCGTCGTCGGCACCGTGCTCCAGTGAGTTCCGGAACAGATTCTCCAGGAGCTGACACAGCCGGTCGTAGTCCGCGTCGACTGCGCCGAAGCCGTCCGCCACGACCAGTTCGCCGTCGTCGGCAGCGCCCACCACCGCCTGCCAGGCGTCCTCGGCGGCGGTTCGCAGGTCGACCGGCTCGGTCGCGTCGATGTCCTTGCCCTCGCGGGCGAGCCACAACATATCCTCGACGATGCGGTCCATCCGGTCGAGCGCGTGCGCGACGGCGTCGTAGTGCTCGTCGCCGCGGTCCATGGACAGCAGTTCAAGGTGGCCCGACGCGACGTTGAGGGGGTTGCGAAGGTCGTGGCTGACGACGCTGGCGAACTGGTCGAGGCGCGCGTTCTGCCGCTCCAGTTGGTGTCGGTAACGTCGCTGTTCGGTGACATCCTGGACCGCACCGCGGAGCGTCACGACCTCGCCGTTCTCGGTCGTTGGGACGCCCCTCACGCGGAGCCAGCGGACCTCGCCGTCCGGCCGCCGGAATCGGACCTCCACGTCGAAGGGCTCCCCCGAGTCGAGCGCGGCCTCGACCGCACTCTCGACGATTGGCCGGTCGTCCTCGTGGTAGACGTCGAGGGCCTCGTCCAGCGGCGGGGCCTCGTCGTAGTCCACGCCCAGCAGGTCGAAGAGGTGGTCGGTCCAGAACACAGCCATCGTCTCCGTGTCGATTTCCCAGCCGCCGACGTCCGCGATGCGCTCGGTCTTCTCCAGCAGGTCCTGCACCCGCAGCAGGTTCTCTCGTTGCCGCCGGCGCTCGGTGACGTCGGAGACGACCCCGACCAGCCGGTAAACGTCGCCGTCGTCGTCCTCGACCGGGACGGCGCGGTCGTGCACCCACCGCACCTCGCCGTCGGGACGCACGATGCGATACTCCTCGTTGTACTCGCCGTCGGAGCGGGATTCCAGCGCCGCTTCGACGCGCTCGCGGTCCTCGTGGTGGACTGCGTCGAGGAACGACGTCGGGTCCGTGTAGAGGCTCTCTACTGACCGCCCCCAGACATCCTCGTAGGCGGGATTGACGTAGAAGGCGGCCTCGTTCTCCGGGTCGAACAGCCAGACGACCTCCGAGATGTTCTCGACGACCTGCCGGAAGCGCTCCTCGCGCTCCCGGAGCCGTTCCTCCATCCGGATGCGCTCGGAGACGTCTCGGAGCACGCCGATGAACCGCTGCTCGCCGGCCTGTTCGAACTCCCCGAACGAAATCGAGACGGGAATCTCGCGGCCGTCCCGGTGGAGCGCGGGGAACTCGACGGACTGCCAGTCGCTGGTCCGCTCGCCAGTCTCCAGGTACCGCTGGACGGCGTCGATGTGTTCGTCCCGGTGGCGAGCCGGCATCAGCGTGGTCAACGACTCGCCGTCGAGTTCGCCCGGCGTGTACCCGAACAGTTCCTCAGCGGCCGGGTTCGCGAACAGAATCGTGCTCGTCCCGTCCACGATGAGGATAGTGTCGGCGGTGTTCTCGACGACGGCCTGGAGCTGCGTCCGGGTCTGCTCGGCCGCCTGCTCGGCGCGCGCCCGTTCGACCGCGTTCGTCACCCGGTGGGCGAGCACGGCGTACTGCTCGGTGCCGCGCTCCTTCTGGAGGTAGTCAGTGACGCCCGCCGAGATGGCGTCGCTGGCGACTTCCTCGCTGCCCTTCCCCGTGAACAGGATGAAGGGCAAGTCGGGGTGGTCCTCGCGGACGTCCTCGAGGAACCCGATGCCGGTCCGGCCGGGCATGTCGTGGTCGGAGACGACGCAGTCAACGACATTGTCGGCGAGGTAGGCGAGCGCCTCACCCACGTCCGCCGCGGTTTCGACCGTGATGCGGTCGCTGTTGCGTTCGAGGAACTCCGCGGACAGCTCCGCGAATCCAGGCTCGTCGTCGACGTGGCGCACGCGGATGTCCGCAGCCATGGGTTCGCTTCGCGGTGCGCACTCCTAGGGGGAGTGGCTCGCCCTCCGCGGTCTGCTCGCCGACCTCACGACCGGCTTCGGTCTCGACGCCCGTGAACTCGAAGCGCGCGCCGCCCGCGTCGCTCTCCGCGGCGGCGACGTCCCAGCCGTGCGCGTCCGCGATGCTGCGGACGATGTTGAGCCCGAACCCGGTGCCGGCGGCGGCCGTCGAGTAGCCTACGTCGAACACCGTCTCGCGGTCCGCCGGCGGGATGCCGGGGCCGTCGTCAGCGACGTAGAAGCCGTCCGCGTCGTCGAGGCTGCCGACGGAGACGGTGACGCCGTCGCTGGCGTGTTCCAACGCGTTCCGGAACAGGTTCTCGAACAGCTCGCGGATGCGGCTCTCGTCCCCGGCGACCGTGCCGAGCGACGGTTCGACGTCGAGGGTGGCGCCCTCGGTCTCGGTGGTCGCCCACGCGTCCTCGACGACCGCCCGGAGGTCGACGCTGTCGAACTCGCTCACCAGTTGGCCGGTGCGCGCGAGCGCCAGGATGTCCTCGACGAGTTCGTTCATCCGCGTGAGCGCGTCCGCCGCCCGCCGGAGCGCGTCGCTGTCGCGCTCCTCCCGTTCCAGGGAAATCGAGCCCTCCGCGACGTTCATTGGATTGCGGAGGTCGTGGCTGACGACCGACGCGAACTCCTCCAGGCGGTCGTTCTGGTTGGCCAACTCGCGCTCCCGGCGGCGGAGTTGCTCGCGGGCTTCGAGCGACGTGATGGCGTGCCCGATGGTCTCGCCGAGCTCCATCAACACCTCCCGCTCGGGCTCGTCGAAGACGTACGGGCGGTCGGCGTACACGCTCAGGATGCCGTGGATGGTGTCGCCGTCCGTGAGCGGGACGACCGCCACCGACTCGACGCCGTGCTCCGCGAACAGCTCCCGCCACGGCTCCATCGACGGGTCCGTCGTGACGTCCTGCGAGCACTGAATCTCGCCCGTCCGGATGGCCTGCCCACCGGCGCCCCGCCCGTGGGCGTCGTCTTCGTCGACAGTGATGACGACAGATTCGTAGTATTCGTCGTCCAACCCTGCCCACGCATCCGGCGTCAGCACGTCGTCCTCGGCGTCGTAGCGGCCTATCCACGCCGACTCGTAGGGCTCGGACTGCTGGAGGCGCTCGCAGACTTGCCGTTCGAGTTCGCTACGCGTGTCCGCGTTCACGATTTCCCGCGTTGCGATGCGGAGCGTGTTGTTGATGCGGTTCAACTGGTCCACCCGGACCTGCTGCTGGCGGCGCCGTGCGTCGTAGATGCCGACCAGATAGCCGATGAGACCGCCGAGCGTCGAGGCGTTCAGCAACGTCAGCGAGGCGTTCGACGGGAGCGGCCCGGTGACGAGCACGCTCGCGAACATCCAGGCCGTCGCCGCAGCGAGCACGACGACGCCGACACCCACCCACGCTAGCACTCGCGCGACGAACTGGTCGGCGACGGCGTCGGTGCGCGCGAGCTGGACGCCCGCGGCTACCACGGCCACAGACAGCAGTAACGGGAGGAGCGCGTTCACGACGACGCGCGCCGGCACGTCCCAGAGGACGACGGCGCGGCGAGCGTGGAACGCGGCGAGGACGAGCCCGAGCCCCGCGATGGCGGTGCCGCCCGTCCGAGACGAGACACTCACGAGTATGCCCAACGTTCGTCCTATTCGGATAAGAGTCTACCCCCGGCGAAACGACCGGAGCAGCGTCGTGACGACTACAGTTCGATGCGCTCGACGAGCTGATTGCTGTCGCCGCCGGTGTTGAGCGCGACGATGCGGACGTCGTTCTCGATGCCGGACTTGTGGAGTTTCTCCTTCAGGAGGTTGTCGACCTGGTAGACACCGGCGGCGTTGCGCATCTCGATTTCCACGAGCACGGGGCGCTCGTCGCCCTCCTCGAGCGTGACCGAGTCGATGGCCTGGCTGGAGATAGTGTTGATGCCGCGTCCGCCGCGCTCGTAGGGAAGCCGCGACCGCCCGCGCTCCATGTCGAGGCCGTCCGCAACGCGAATGACGCCAGCTTCCGTCGTGAGCGGGTCCTCCTCCGTGTGGTGGCAGAGAATCGCGTGCAGCACCTCGGCTTTCACGCGCACTGCCTCGGGCGTCGCGTAGAACTCCGGGAGGATGCGGTCCAGCAGGTCCGACGCCAGCGGAATCGAGTAGTACGCGTGCTCGTCGCGGTGGACGACGTGCCCGATATCGTGCAGCGTCGCCGCGAGCGCGATGATGACGCCCTCGTCGGCTTCGTCGAGCCCCTGGTCGGCGGCGCCGTCGAACTCGACGCCGCCGCGCTTCAACAGGTCGTAGAGCCTGAGCGCGCGATTCCGGACGATTTCGATGTGCTTGGTCCCGTGGTCGTTGTACCCCTTCCGCTTGACCGGGTTGACGTTCTGCGCCTCGAGGTACGTCGTAATCTCGGGGTCGTCGGTGACGAACTCCAGCACCTCGTTCAAGCGCTCGTCGGGGAACGCGTGCTCTGCGTCCGGGTCGTACTCGCGGTCGGCATTCGACTGCGTAGCGTCGCTCATACGTCGGCGATTCGCGGGCCGACGTGAAAAACCGTGTGACGGTGCCGGCTTTCCCGAAGCCGCCGCTCCGGAGAGCGAGAGTAGGTGCACACGGAGCGCTCGCGTCCGCTCGCTGGCGTTACTGCGCCGCTGAAAGGAGCATAAAGCCTATAATTGCGAACAGGCTAGATCGGAAGAG
>CAXREU010000110.1:0-12371 GCA_964229715.1 Halobacterium sp. | reverse complement strand
GTCGTACAGCGGCGAGCAGGTGTTCCGGAACGTATCCCTCGGCGTCGACGCGGGCGAGGTCGTCGCTATCATCGGCCCGTCGGGGGTCGGGAAGACGACGCTGCTCCGACTGCTCGCGCTCTCCACCGAGCCCGACGACGGAACCGTCGCGCTCGACGGGACGGACGTCTGGGCCGTCGACGAAGCGGAACGGCTCTCACTGCGGCGGCGCATCGGGATGGTCTTCCAGGAGGCGAGTCTCTTCGACGCCACGGTCGCCCGCAACGTCGAGTACGGGCTCCGAATCCGCCGCTCGTGGAACGACCGACTCCGGAACGAACTCCGGTCGGTCCTCGGGTCGAATTCGGCCGTCGACGCCGTCCGCGACTCCCTTGACATCGTCGGGCTGACGGACAAGATGGAGCAACGCGCGGAATCGCTCTCCGGCGGCGAGGCCCAGCGCGTCTCGTTCGCCCGCGCGCTCGCCTACGACCCGGACGTCCTGTTGCTCGACGAACCGACGTCGGACCTCGACCCGCGGAACACCGCGGTCATCGAGGACGCGATTTCGGAGGCGCGCAATCGCGGCATCGGTGTCGCCGTGGCGACCCACGACATGCATCAAGCCGAGCGGGTCGCGGACCGGGTCGCCGTGCTGCTCGACGACGGCGTCACGGAAGTCGGGCCGACGGGGGTCATCTTCGAGGACCCGTCGGACGACCGCACCCAGAAGTTCATCTCGGGCGAGCTGATTTACTGACGGGGTAGTTCCGGCCGCTAGTCCTTGTTCACCATCACTTCGCTGGCCTTGATGACTGCCTCGATGTCGTCGCCGTCGTCGAGGTCGAGCCGCTCCGCGGACCCCCGCGTGATGGTGGACGTAACCGTCTGTCCGTCGGGAAGCTCGATGACGACTTCGGCCACGATGTCGTCCATCTTCACCGACCCGACGGTTCCCGAAATCCGGTTGCGTGCACTGAGTGCCATACTGATAGCCTGTTCGGCTGTCTACAAATACGGGTCGTTGCGCTCTCCAATACGGCGAACAACCGGTCCGCACTCGCGCTCACTGTGCGCCGCGCTCAGCTGCCGTACACGTCCTCGACGGCGCCGACGACGGGCTCGACCGGCTCGTCGCGGTCGAGCGCGACGAAGAGGCCCTCGTCGTCGAAGTAGATGCGGACGAGCGTGAAGGCGTCGAGGCTGGTGGCGTGGTAGCGGACGTCGCTGGCGACCGGGAACAGCCGGTCGGTGAAGAAGTCGGTCTCGGTGAAGTCGATGTGGACGTAGGAGTGAATCTCCTCGAAGTGCTCGACCATGTGGGTTTCGTCGTCGTAGAAAGAGAGCGTCACGTCGTCGACGTACAGCAGTTCGAAGTCGTCGGCGGTGAACTCGACGAACGACCGTAGCGTCCCGTCGACGGTGTCCTCGACGGCGTGCTGCATCGCTTCGGCGTCGAGCGTCGTGAGCCCGGGTGAGTTCGAGACCGGCATGTGCGTCAGATTACTGATTGGCGGGACCTAGCATGTGAAGGTTTCGGCGAGAACGGGGCGTGGTTACGGCTGGTCCGTGGACGCGTCGTTCTCGTCGCTACTTCGGGATATGCCCATTGCGGCGAGTTCGTCCTCGTCGAGTTCGATGGCGTCGCCACCCGTCCCGTCCGCCATGCCCGTCGTCATGAGGATGCGGATGGCCGCGCGGACGCTGAGGTCGGCGTCGTAGACGCGGCTCTCCGGGACCAGCAGGAGCGCGCCCTGCGTGGGGTTGGGGCTGCCCGGGACGAAGACGTTTCGCGCGGGCTCGCCGGCGACCTCCTCGACGCCGCGTGGGCTGTCGCCGGTCTGCAGGCCGAGTCGGTAGAGGCCGTCGCGCTCGTACTCGACGTACACCGCGGATTCGAAGTCCGAACTGCGCGTCGAGACGGAGTTCGCCATCTGCTTGATGCTGCTGTAGATGGTGCGAAACACCGGGACGAAGTTGACGAGGCGGCCGGTCTTCCCGAACACGCGCCGGCCGCTCGGGCGTTTCGCGAACGCGCCGAGCACGGTGACCGCGACGAGCAACACCGCGAGCGCGACCAGTTGCGCGAGCAGGTAGTTGTCGGCGGTGTACGTGGCGAGCCGGGTTCCCTCGACGATTGGCTGCAGTTGGCCGGCCAGCAGGTCCGTGACGAACCGGAGGATGACGAGCGTCGCGACCAGCGGCGCCACCAACACTACTCCCGCCAGAAAGCTGCTCTTCAGTGACTCCTTGAGCCGCATATCGCGAACGCGCGCGCTGCGGAGAAAAGTGTGGCGGTGGGGTGGACAGCGGTGTCACTCGCGAGAGCACATGTCAAAGTTTATGTCGGCGGGGTATGATTATCAGCCGAACACGAATGCGAGGGGAGGGGCCTACGAGCGATTCGACGCACGTTCTCGTCACCGGTGAGGACGCGTCGGCCGCCGATGTGGACGTCCCGCCGACGTCGAACGTTCTCGGCGTCGCCTACGAGACCCCCGCGGAAGCGTGGCTGGAGAGGGTTCAGGCCGGCTCCGACCGCACCGCCGTCGTGAGTGTCGGGGAGCACTCGCGGGCGGCCGCCGCCACGACGCCCGCATCCGACGCCGGCGCGTCGGCCGACCTCGCCGCCACCGCGACGGGCGCCGTCGAGACGGTCGCCGAGGTCGACGACGTCGCCAGCGTCGGTGTGCTCGTCAACGACTACGTGTCGGCGTGGGACGGCGGGACGACCGTCTACGTCGACGACGTCTCGGTACTGCTCGACCACACGGCCGCTGAAACCGCGTTCCGGTTCGCGCACGCGCTGACGTCGTGTGCGGCCACGAACGACGCCCGCGTCGTCGCCGGCCTCGACACTACCGACCAGCCGCCACACGTCGCGGCGACGTTCGCCGAGCTGTTCGACGACGTTCGCGACGCTTAGACCCAGTCCTCGCGCCGGAAGTACGCCACCAGTATCAGTGCCATCGCGCCCATTCCGACCATCACCGCCGGGTAGCCGTACTGCCACCCGAGCTCGGGCATGTGCTCGAAGTTCATGCCGTAGACGCCCGCGACGAACGTCAACGGGAGGATGACGGTGGCGACGACGGTGAGCTTCTTCATCGCGTCGTTGGTGGACATCGACAGCGCGTTCAGGTAGATGTCGCGCGCGCCGCTCGTGAGGTCGCGGTACGTCTCCACGAGGTCGACGAGCTGGACGAGGTGGTCGTAGACGTCCCGGTAGTACTTCTCGGCGTCCTCGCCGATGTGCTCGGGGTCGCCGCGCGCGAGCACGCCGACGGCCTCCCGCGTTGGCCACAGCAATCGGCGCACGGACAGCAGGTCCCGGCGCAGGTCGTTGATGCGTTCGAGGACGGCGTCGCCGGCGGCGTCCACGACCTCGTCCTCGACGACTTCGATGTCGTCCTCGATGTCGTCCAGGATGTCGAAGTAGTCGTCGACGACGCGGTCGAGACAGCGGTACGCCGTGAAGTCCGCGCCGCGCGAGGCGAGCCGCGGCTCCTCGCGGTGGACGCGCTCCCAGACGTCGTCCAGCGCCTCGATGCGCTCGGGCTCGACGGTGACGAGCCAGTCCTCCCCGAGGAAGAGCCCGACCTGCTGGACGTGGAGCTCTTCGGCGAACGCGACGTCGCCGCCCCGCAGGGTCGCGCCCTTCACGAGTACGAACGTGTGTTCGTCGAACTCCTCGACTTTCGGGCGGACGTCCCCGCGCACGTCTTCGACTTCCAGCGCGTGGATGTCGTAGGCGTCGGCGACGCCGTCGAGCTCCTCGTCGGTCGGGTCGGTCACGCGCACCCACGTCGTCCCTTCTGCGTCCCGCGCGGCTTCGAGGTCGGTCCACTCCGCGAGGCCGTCGGCCGCGTAGACGACGCAGTCGACGGTCACGCCGCCACCCCCTGTCCGGTCGTGATGCTCAACAGCGTGATGCCGACGATGAGCGCGGTGATGCTGAACGCCCGTCCGGGGTACGGGACGGCGGTGCCGACGAGGTAGCTCGCGACGCCGGCGGCGGTCACGACGACGCCGGCCGCTCGCAGCCAGTGCATGCTCTGGTCCTCACGGCCGGCCACCAAAAGTCCCCCTCCCGGCCTACTCGACGCGTTCGCCTTGATAGCTGCCGTCGTAGGTGTCGGCGTGCTCGGCGTCGGCGAGCACGAGTTGGGCGACGCGCGCGCCGCGTTCGAGTTCGACCTCGTGGTGGACCTGTAGCAGTCCCTCGCCTTTCCCGGTGTAGCCGGCGTCCCAGACGGCGGTGTTGAGCATGCAGGAGTTGCGCATCAGCGACGACCGCGGGTAGAGGAAGCCGACGTGGTCCTCGGGGATGGCGATGGTCTCGGCGTACTGGAGGATGTAGCCGCCCGGGGACAGGACGAACGTCTCGGTACCGTCGCCAGTGTCGGCTTCGACCGGCTGGCGGTCGCCGATGGTCTTGCCCTCGGTGCCGATGCGGCCGGGTTCGCGCTGTTCGAGGACGGCTTCGACGGTGAGGTCGACGCCGTTTGGCTGGACCTGTGCTTCCGATACCGGGTCGACGTGGTCGGCGACGAACGCGCCGCTCTCGTACATGGCGTTTGGGTCGCGCTCGTTGCCCTATGCTCTGTCGGTCGACGCCACCTGGCCATGCGAGTAGTTCACACGAGGCAAATAAGGTCTTAGGCCGCGTATTAGGCAAATACGCCAGTCCTGAAACACGCGGGATTTATAATCTTCGAAGGGGCATCTTTGGACGCTATGGGACAGACGCTCACGGAGAAAATCCTCGACGACCATCTCGTCGAGGGCGAACTCGAGCCCGGTGAGGAAATCGGGATCGAGATCGACCAGACGCTCTCCCAGGACACCACTGGGACGATGGTCTGGCTGCAGTTCGAAGCCCTCGAAATGGACGAAGTCCAGACGGAACTCGCGGCTCAGTACTGCGACCACCAGACCTATCAGTTCGACTTCAAGAACACCGACGACCACCGCTTCCTGCGCTCGGCAGCCGGTACGTACGGCGCGTACTTCTCCCGGCCCGGGAACGGTATCTGCCACAACGTCCACAAGGAGAACTTCGCCGCACCCGGCAAGACGCTCCTCGGTTCGGACAGCCACACGCCGACTCCCGGCGGGCTCGGTCAGCTCGCCATCGGCGCTGGCGGCATCGACATCGCCGTGGCGATGGGCGGCGGCGCCTACCACGTCGAGATGCCGGAAGTCGTCAACGTCCGCCTCGAAGGCGAGCTCCCCGAGTGGGCCACCGCCAAGGACGTCATCCTCGAGCTCCTCCGTCGCCTCTCCGTGAAGGGCGGCGTCGGCAAGGTGCTCGAATACACGGGTCCGGGCGTGGAGACGCTCTCGGTGCCCGAGCGCACCACCATCACGAACATGGGCACCGAACTGGGCGCCACCTCCTCCATCTTCCCGACCGACGAGAAGACCGAGGAGTGGCTCGCACAGTTCGACCGCGAGGACGAGTACGTCGACCTCGGCCCCGACGAGGACGCCGAGTACGCCGACGAAATCGTCGTCGACCTCTCGGACCTCGAACCGCTCGTCGCGAAGCCGTCGATGCCCGACGAAGTCGTCCCCGTCCGCGAGGTCGAGGGCGAACAGGTCGAGCAGGTCATCGTCGGCTCCTGTACGAACGGCGCCTACGAGGACATCCTGCCCTCGGCGAAGATGCTGGAAGGCCGCCAGGTCAACGCCGGCACCGAGATGATTGTCGCACCCGGCTCCAAGCAGGCCTCCGAGATGCTCGCCCGTGAAGGCTGGACCGCCGAGATGATGGCGGCCGGCGTCAACTTCTCCGAGGCGACCTGCGGTGCCTGTATCGGCATCGGCCACGTTCCGGCCAGTGATTCCGTCTCGCTGCGGACGTTCAACCGGAACTTCGAGGGCCGCTCGGGCATCGAGGACGACTCGGTGTACCTCTGCTCGCCGGAAGTCGCCACCGCGGCGGCCATCGCCGGCGAAATCGTCGACCCGCGCGACCTCGCCGACGAACTCGGCGACCTCGAAGCGCCCGGCTTCGAACTCGCGGACAAGTACTCCGCGGGCTACGGCGCGGACGACCCGGACATCATCACGCCCGACGAGGCCATCGACGACGACCTCATCAAGGGCCCGAACATCTCGAGTGTGCCCGTCAAGGACCCCATCGACGAGGACGTCTCCGGTGAGACGCTCCTGAAGATGGGCGACAACATCACGACGGACCACATCATCCCGGCGACCTCCGACATCCTCAAGTTCCGCTCGAACATCGAGCGGCTCTCGGAGTTCACGCTTTCGCGCATCGACGACACGTTCGCCGAGCGCGCGAAAGCCGCCGACAGCAGCGTGCTCGTTGCGGGCGAGAACTACGGGCAGGGCTCCTCCCGCGAGCACGCGGCGATGTGCCCGATGTTCCTCGGCGTGGAAGCGGTGCTCGCACAGAGCTTCGCGCGCATCCACAAGGCCAACCTGTTCAACTTCGGCCTGATTCCGCTCACCATCGACGAGGAGACCTACGAGCGCATCGAGCAGGGCGACGACGTCGAAATCGTCGACGACGCCCGCGCAGCCGTCGAGTCCGGCCAGGAGGAGTTCACGATTCGCGTGAACGACGACTGGGAGGCGACCGCCTACCTCGACGCGTCCGAACGCGAGCGCCGCACGCTCGCGGCCGGCGGGAAGCTCTCGCTGACGAAGCAGCGCCACGGCGACAGCGGCGCGACGAGCTCCGCCGACGACTAAGCGTCTCGATTCTCTCTTCTTTCTTTCGCCGCCGGCAGCGACGGCGCCGCACAATCTTCGGCTGCCACAGCGCCTTTATCCACGGTCTGCCTAGGGTGGAGCGTGACGACCGTCGCCCCGCCAGGCTCCGACACGGCCATCCGGCAGGCGACCCGCGCGGACCTGCTGGACGTGTTCGGCATCGAGAAGGAAGTGTTCGACCAGCCGTGGCCGTACTCGGCGTTCGAGCGGCAGGTCGGAACGCCCGCGTTCCTCGTCAGCGAGACCGGCGGCCCCGTCGCCGCGAACGGCGAAATCACGGGCTACGTCGTCGCGGACACGATTCCGAACCACCAGCAGCCGTTGGGCCACGTCAAGGATATCGCGGTCCGCTCCGACAGCCGCGGCGAGGGTATCGGCGCGGCGCTGCTGCGGCGCTCGCTGTCCGTGCTCGCCGGCCAGGGCGTCCGCAGCGTGAAACTCGAAGTCCGGCAGAGCAACCAGGCCGCGATGAGCCTCTACGAGAAACACGGCTTCGAGTACCTGCGCACGCTTCCGCAGTACTACTCGGACGGCGAGGACGCCTACGTGCTCGTCGCGAACCTCGAAGACCGTGACGCGTTTTAGGCGGTAGCCCCTCGTCTCTCGCATGGGCTACGAGTGTCCGGTCTGTGGCGTCGAGGAGGCGGACGGCGAACATCTCGCGAACCACCTCGCGTTCACGGCGCTGGTCCGCGGCGGCGACCACGAGGCGTGGCTCGACGACACCGTCCCGGACTGGGAGGACTGCGACCCCGAGTCGCTGGCGCCCGACGTCACCGAACACGCCGAGGAGACGGACACCGAGACGGTGACCGAACCGCACGGCCACGAGATGCCGGCCGTCGAACAGCACGGCGACGCCGACCTCTCCGGGGAGGCCGCCGCGATTCTCGACGAAGCACAGGACCTCACCGAGCAGCTCCACGAGTCGTCGCTGGCGAGCCCCGACCCCGAGGACGGCGACGACGACTCCGAAACCCAGTAGGGCGTCCAGACTGATTTTGCGCGTATGACAGAGACGCGTGGCGTGCTCGCGCCAGCGACCGAAGCCGCGGTCCGCGAGCGCTTCGAGGGCATCGGGCCGGCCGCACAGACAGTCACCCGCGAGGTCGCACGCGCGATGGAACTCTCCAAGGAGGAGTACGACGAGCGCGTCACCAGCGACGTCGTCGGTGCCGCCCGTGAGGCCATATTCGCCTCGCTCCTGCAGGTGGCAGTCGGTGATTACGAGGAGTTCGAAGCCGCGAAAGCCGACCACCCCGAGGCCGAGGTCCACGAGAACGGGAGCAGTGAGGTTGACAACGCCGCGTGGCACTACGTGCCGTTCGCGGACGCGCTGGTGGCGACGACGTTCCAGAACGAGCCCGACGCCGCTGTCGCGACGCTGCGCCGCATCGCGTTCAGCGAGTTCTACGAACCAGTGCTGTGAGCTACCGCGACACCTGATAGTCCGGACAGCACTCCGCGAAGTCCGCGTCGGGCGCCGAACACCGGCCCGTGCAGGGGTGGTCGATGTGGTGCTTGAGCGCGCGAGCGGCGTCCTCGGAGAGCGCGCCGCCAATCGAATCCGAGTCGGCGCCGTCGAGCCGGAGGTCGTCGGTGGTGAAGTTCTCGACGAGACACCGCTTCCACATGAGCTCGCGCGTGACCGTCTCGCCGTCGTCGGTGAGCGTCGCGCCCTCGTAGCGCTCGTAGTCGACGAGCCCGCGCTCCGCGAAATCCACGAGCCGCTCCGTGACGGTCGCGGGGTCGACGTCGAGCCGGTCGGCGACCTCCCCGGTCTTCGCTGGGCGCCCCTCGCGGGCGGACACCAGCAGGATGGCGCTGAGGTAGCGGCCGGCCGTCTTCGAGAGCTCTCCCCCACTCATCTCGCCTGTTGGTCCGCCCCTCGGAGGGAAAAGGCTGTTCCCAGCCACCCCGAGTCCCCGGGAGGCTTTGTGGGCGAGTGCGTACGGCCGGCCATGCGCGACCACGACTGGCGGGTCGTCGACGCCGTGACCGAGTACGAGACGAGCTGGTACGACGGCGGCTACGACCGCGTCGAGCAGCCCGACGGCTCGCTGAAGGACTACTACTGGGCCGAACTCCCACCGGCGGTCGTCGTCGTCGCCGTCGACGACGGGGACGTGTTGTTCGTCGACCAGTACCGGCCGACGATTCGCGAGCAGTGCATGGAACTGGTGGCGGGGATAGTGGAAGAATCGAGTGAAGAGACAGCGGACGTCGCACCCACCCCGGACCGCGAGTCGTACGTCTCGGCGGGCCGCCGCGAACTCCGCGAGGAGACGGGCTACGAGGCCGACGACGTCCACTTCCTCGAGTCGTTCTGGACGGCGACGGGCGTGCTCCGCCACCAGCGCGGCATCGTCTTCGCGGAGGGCCTCGCGGAGGTCGGCCGCGACCTCGACGACAACGAGTTCCTCGCCGTCGAGCGCGTGCCCGTCGAGGAGGCGCTGTCGGTGGCCCGCTCGCCGCCCGCGAACGACGCCACCATCGAGGGGTTGCTGCTGGCGCAAGCCGATGGCTTCCTCTAGTTTCGCCGACCGCAAGCCGTAACTCCGCGCAGACCGAGATATGGCACATGGACGGCGAGATTTCCGCCGACGAACTCGAAGCGCTCCTCGACGACGGGGACGAGGTCAGCGTCGTCTACATCCGCCCGCGGGCGGCCTTCGAGCGCGGTCACATCCCGAACAGCGAGAACATCCCGTTCGCCGAACTCCCGCAGTCCGTCGACCGCCTCGAGGGTGCCGACCGCGTCGTCACGGTCTGCCCGCATGGGCAGGCCAGCGTGCAGGCCGCGCGGCTCATCCAGTCCTACGAGGGGCTCGACGAAGACGCGCGCGTCGAGAGCCTCGCCAGCGGCATCACCGGCTGGGGCGGCGATGTCGTCGCCGAGGAGCGCGACGAAGGTCAGGACACCGAATCCGCGACCGAATCACCGTTCTGACCGCCGCGCTGGTTTTCTGAGATAGTTAGACTGCGGAGCCGTGCGGCTCGGCGGCGCGAATACTGAGAGAGAAGTGGTGGTCGTCGACGCGCGGGTTAGGCGACGTTGAAGCCCTTGTCGCGGAGGAAGTCCTCCACGCGCCCCGAGTGGTTGCCTTGGAGCTCGATTTCGCCGTCCTCGACGGTGCCGCCGCATGCGAACTTCGACTTGAGGTCCGACGACAGGCTGTCGAGGTCGACGTCGTTGGGGTCGAATCCTTCGATGACGGTAACTTCCTTTCCGTAGCGTCGCTCGTCGATGCGGATTTCGATTTGCTGGGACTCTTTAGCGACGTCCTCGCAGACGCAGAGTTCCTCGGGCAACCCGCACGTCGAGCACACCTCAGACATTACACGTGTGCGTACGAAATCCGCCTATTAAACACTATCGCCGAGGGCCGGGCAGGCGGCTGTTTTCGGCGGCCAGCGACCGCGCGAGCCGCCTCGCTTCCGCGGCGTCGGCTCCGTCGACGCGACCCGCGTACCGGGCCTGTTCTCTGAGGGCCGCGACGCGGCGTGCGCGGTCGTCAGCGCGGACGTCGGCGACGAACTCGCGGACCGTCTCGCCGCGCTCGCGCTCGCGGTGCTGGCGTTCGAGGACGTACTCCACGCGCTCGAACGCCCCCTCGACTTCCTCGCGTGGGTCGCCACGGGGCAGCCACCGCAGCCACACCGCGCGATAGACGCGCCCGGTGAGCCCGGAGTACCGCGCGCCCGCGACCGCGCCGCCGACGAGCACGCCCCAGACCAGAAGCGTCGACGCCGGCGGGAGTCGCGGTACCGAGCCGCCACCCGCGTTCGGGGCGGCGGGCGCGGTCACGTTCTCCGTGCCCGACTGCACCCCTTCGAGGTCCCCGACGTATCCTCGTCTATCCGACCGTGTGGCCGACTCGCCGGCCGTGCTCACCGTCTCGCCGGAAGCCGCCGTCGTCGTGGTCGTCTCGTTCGCCGATGCCCACGTACCGTCCCCGCTGCCCGCCGCGTCGACGCCCTCGGTCCCGCTTTCACGAGCCTCCGTGACGCGCTCTTGTTCGGCGCTCGTGCGCTCGCCGCTCGGCGTCGGGTCGAAGCGCACCCACCCGCGGTCCGGCACGTACACCTCCACCCACGCGTGCGAGTTCAGCCCGCGTACCACCCACTCGTCTTCGCCGACCTGCTGACCGGGCGTGAAGCCGGTGACGAACCGCGCGGGCACGCCCTGCGAGCGCAACATCACGGTCATCGCGCTCGCGTAGTACGTGCAGTAGCCGGGCGTGTTCCCGAGGACGAACTCGCTGACGAGGTCGCTGTCGGGCTTCGGCGCGTCCAGCGAGTACCGCTTGTTCGCCTCCAGCCAGCGCTCGACGACGGCCGCCCGTTCGTAGTTCGAGTCCGCGCCCGCGGTCAGCGACGCTGCGAGGTCGACCACGCGGTCGTCTGTGCTGTCTGGCAACTGGAGGTACGTCGCCGCGACGCGGTCGGGAACCGCACCGGTCTCCCGTGAGAGGTCGACGGAGTCACTGACCGGCCGCCGGCTCTCGACGACGTAGGAATCCCCCGCCCGCAGCGTCGGCCCGTCGACGAGGAGGCCGCTCTCGGCCACCTCGGCGTCGATGCCACGAACGGACTGCGGGACGGCGATTGACGGCAGCACGTTCAGCGTGCGCTCGGCGGTGATGCGCTGGCGCACGCGCTCGCCGGTTGGCGCCGAGGCCGTCGCCGACCCGACGTCGGCAGTCCGCACCCAGCCGTCGCCCGTGTAGCGGTCGTAGACGCCCGCCCGGTAGTAGGAGGCGCGCTCGGCCTCGACGACGAACTGGACGCGCGGGTCGAGGTCGAGGCTGCCGCCGACGCCGACGTAGCCGTCCGCGCTCACGAGGCTGCTCGCGCTCGGATTCGACGCCGACGCCGGGACGAGCGGTGACTGTCCACCCGGCACTGCGGTCACCGTCGCGGACCCGACTATCATCACCGCGAGCACGACCGTCAACACCTGCGTCTGACGGGCGCTCGCGGCGTGTGCGGCCAGTGTGACGAATCCGACCGCGCCCGCTGCCGCGAGCACGCCGACGAGCGTCGTGGTCGTCGTGCTGTCCCCGGTCAACACGAAGAATCCGAGCGTTGCCGCCGCGACGCCGGCCGCTCGCGCGTACTGGCCGCGGAACGCGAGATACGCCGCGAGAAACGTCGGTGCGGGCGCAACCGCGGTCGCCCACGCGCCCGCGGCGGGCATCCGCAGCACGGAGTACCCGGTCAGCAGCGCGACTGTGTCCTGGGCGACGCGTACCGGCGACAGCGCGTCGAAGTACGCCGGCGGGACCGCCGACAGGTAGAGCCCGAGGCCACCGACCAGTATCGCCGACGCCAGCCCGACCGCGTACGCCCACGGGAGCGCCCGCAGCACGCCCGCGAGCACGACCGCGCCGACCACCACCCCGACGAACAGCGTCGGGTCGTTGACGACCGTGACGACGTCGTACAACACCGAGAGGTACGCCGCGACGACGACGGCGACGCAGCCGCCTGCTGCGACGTTCCGCCACGAAACCGACCAGTCGCGGACGTCCACGGCGTCTCGAACGCGTGCGGTGCTCACGCCGACACCTCCTCGCGATTCGCGGGACGCGCCCGCTCCGGTCCGGCGCCGCGACCGACGAACTCCGCGTACCGGTAGTCCGTCC
>CAXREU010000109.1:0-14926 GCA_964229715.1 Halobacterium sp. | reverse complement strand
GAGCGGTGACAGCGGCGTCGCCAACGGCGTCGAAGACGCAATCCTCACCGACGCCACGCCCGTGACCACCGGCGGGGACGCCTCGCCGGTGCTCACCGCCAGCGACGTCTCGCTGTCGTCGACGCGCGACGAAGCCTCGTACACTGTCGCCGCGCGCAACGGTGACGTGCTCGCCGTCGGGGACACCGACTTCCTGACGTCGGGCGCCGCTACCGAGGGCGACAACGACGTCCTGTTGAGTAACGTCGCTGCGTTCCTCGTCGACGGCGACAAAGAAGCAGGCGCGCCGGCCGGCCGCTCGTCGAGCGGTCAGCCGGGCGGTTCGAGCGGGTCGACAGTCGTGACGGCGTAAAACGTCAGCCGCCGAGGAACTCCTGGCGGACCTCGTCGTCCGCGAGGAGCGCGTCGCCGTCGTCCATGTAACTGTTCTCGCCGTTGACGAGCACGTAGCCGCGGTCGCAGCGGCGCAGCGCCTCCTTGGCGTTCTGCTCGACCATCAACACGGAGGTGCCGTCGTCGTTGATGCGGTCGATGCGGTCGAACATCTCGTCGACGAGGTCCGGCGCGAGCCCCGCGGAGGGCTCGTCGAGCATCAGGAGGTCGGGGTCAAGCATGAGCGCGCGGCCCATCGCCAGCATCTGCTGTTGGCCGCCCGACAGCGACCCGGCCTTCTGGTCGGCTCGCTCCTCAAGAATCGGGAAGCGGTCGTACACCGACTGTATCTGGTCCTCGGGCACCTCATCGAGGATGTACGCGCCCATTTCGAGGTTCTCGCGGACCGACAGCCCCGCGAAGACGTTCTCGTTCTGGGGGACGTAGCCGACGCCCTCGTGGATGATTTCCTCGGGCGGCAGCTCGTGGATGGGCGTCTCCTGGAACGTAATCGAGCCGCCCATGTACGTCGTCAGCCCGAAGATGGACTTCATCACGGTGGACTTGCCGGCGCCGTTCGGGCCGACGATGGTGACGTACTCGCCGTCGCGGACGTCGAGGTCCACGTCCGAGAGCACCTGGAGGTCGCCGTAGCCCGCGTCGAGGTCGCGGACCGCGAGGATACCATCCTCGTCGTCGGGGAGCGCGGCTTCGCGGGAGGCGTGCTCGCTCATACGTTCCCCCCAAGGTAGGCCTCGATGACTTCCTCGTTGTTCTGTATCTGTTCGGGCGGCCCCTCGTCGAGGACGCGCCCCTGATGCATGACGATGACGTGCTCGCAGTTCTCCATGATGAGGTCCATGTCGTGTTCGACGAGCAGGAACGTCAGCCCCTGCTCGCGGAGGTCGTGGATGCGGTCGAGGAGCTTCTCCTCTAAGGTCGGGTTGACGCCCGCGAACGGCTCGTCCAGCAACATCACGTCGGGGTCGGTCATCAGTGCGCGCGCGAGTTCGAGCAGCTTGCGCTGACCGCCCGAGAGGTTGCCGGCGTACTCGGTCGCGAGGTGGTCGAGCTCGAAGAACTCCAGGGTCTCCCAGGCCTCCTCGCGGAGGTCGCGCTCCTGGTCGACGACCTGGCTGCGCAGCCCCGGCACGACCGAGCGCGTGATTGACTCGCCCTTCTGGCCGCCCGGCGCCAGCATCACGTTCTCGAGGACGGTCATCTCGTCGAGCTGGCGGGCAATCTGGAACGTCCGCACGAGCCCGCGCTGGGCGATGTCGTGGGGCGGGAGGCCCGTGACTTCCTCGCCGCGGAAGTAGACGTCGCCGGCGGTCGGCTCGTGGACGCCCGTGATGCAGTTGAACGTCGTGGACTTCCCGGCGCCGTTCGGGCCGATGAGGCCCGTCAGCGACCCTTCCTCGACTTCGAAGGAGGCGCCGTCGACGGCCGTGATGCCGCCGAACTCCTTGCGTAGCCCCTCCACGCGCAGCGGGAGGCCGCGGGGCACTTCCTTGGCGCCCTCCTCGACGTCGGAATCGGCGCTCTCCGGTTCGAGGTCCTCGGGGACGTCGACGTCCTCGGGCACCTCGGCGTCGGCGATGTCGTCGCCGGCGTCACTCATCGTCGCCACCTCCGTTCTCCGCGGCGGTGCTACTGTGTCCCGGGCGCGTGTCCGCGGCCAGCGAGACGCCGGCGGCGGTTTCCTTGCGCGCGCCGAGCAGGCCGTCCGGCCGGCGCTGGACGAGGAACACGAGCAACACCCCCATGCCCATGAACCGGAGCGTGTCGATGTTGTTCAACAGGAACCCGGCCAGCGGCATCAGTTCGCCGCTCGCGATGGGGACGAGCGCCTCGATGAGGTTCGCGGGGTCCGCGGAGACCTCGAAGGCGTTCGTGATGATGTTGCGGACGACCGGCGGCGCCTCGAACAGCAGGCTGGCGAACAGCGCGCCGCCGAGCACGCTCCCGGTGTTCGACCCGGCGCCGCCGATGATGAGCGCGATGAAGATGTAGAACGTGATGTTCGGCCGGAACGTCGTCGGCGTGATGGAGGCCCGTGGCCCCATCGCGAACCAGAGGATGCCCGCCAGCCCCCTCAGCCCGCAGCCGAGCGCGAACGCGCGCACCTTGAAGTTCTGGGTGTCCTTGCCGAGCGACTGGGCGGCGGTCTCGTCCTCGCGGATGGCCTTCAGCACGCGGCCGTACGGGGACTTCCCGGTGCGCTCGAGGACGAGGTAGACGACCAGCAGCGCCACCAGCACGCCGACCGTGTAGACGGTGTTGATGGCGGTGAACCGCTGGATACCGAACTGTCCGGCGAACGAGAACACCACCTGTCCGACCGCGGTCGGTTCCGAGATGGTGCTCGACGGGTCGCTCAACAGCAGCGTGTTGACGGGGCTCGTCGGGAGGTTGTCGAACCCGCTCGCGCCGCCCGTGATGTCCGCGAACGCGGGCGTGTTGTAGACGATGCGGATGATTTCCGAGAGCGCGACCGTGACGATGGCGAGGTAGTCCGCCTTCAGGCGGAGCGCGGGCAGCGCCGCGACGAGGCCGACGATAGTCGCCGCGAGCATCCCGCCGAGGATGCCGATTGGGAGCGGGAGGCCCAGTCCCGGCGGCATCCCGGACGGCGCGCTAGAGAGCATCGCAGCGGTGTACGCGCCGACCGCCATGAAGCCAGCGACGCCGATGTTGAACAGGCCCGCGTACCCCCACTGGATGTTCAGCGCGAGCACGACGATGCCGTACACCGCCGACAGGAACGTGACGCGGCGCACGAGCGCGAGCAGGCCGTTGTTCCCGTAGCCGAGGTGGGTGCCGAACGCGTAGAACAGCGCCCAGATGCCGAGGAACATCACGGTGACTTTCGCGGCGTCGTGCGCGAGCAGCTGCCGCAGCGGGTCGAGGGAGTCCCGCGTGGTGGACTCGCTCATGCGGTCTTCACCCCACCGAAGATGCCCGACGGGCGGAACAGTAGAATGAGAATCATGAGCGCGAACGCGGTCGGCCGGGCGAACGACGAGAGGTCGCCCTGCAGCCAGATGAGCGACACGCGGCTCGCGAGCCCGATGACGAGCCCGCCCGCGATGGCGCCGTAGATAGAGCCGATGCCGCCCATGATGACCGCCGCGAAGATGAGCAACAGGAGCAGCCAGCCGGTCTGGAAGCCCAGCCCGCCCTGCGAGAGCACGAGCAGGTAGCCGGCGGCGCCCGTCAGCCCGGCGCCGATGAGCCACGTCGACTTGATGACGCGCTCGGTCGGGATGCCCGTGACCTGTGCGAGCGCGCGGTTGTCGGCCATCGCACGCATCGCCTTTCCGAGTTTCGTCCGCTGCAGGAGGACGTGAAGGCCGACCATGAGCACGGCCGCGACAACCACGAGGGTGACCTCGTGGAGGTCGATGATGATGGCGCTACGGGCCGGCCCAAGGAACGGCACGACGTCGGTGAACGCCGCTGCCACGTCCAGAGACGGGAGTTTCTCGGTCGACGTGACGATGCGACGGTTGGCACCGAAGACGAACGCCACGAGGTACCGGAGCAGGAACGCCACGCCGATGGACGCGATGAGCAAGGAGATGCCGTCGGCGTCGCGCATCGGCCGGTAGACGAACCGGTCGAGCGCGAGCGCGACCACGACGGTCATCGCGACGGCGACGACGAGCCCGACGAGGATGGCCAGCGGCGACAGCCAGATGTTCGCACCGGCGTCCAGCGGCGGCGTCCGCAGCAACACCAGGGAGACGAGGTCGGCGTCCCCGAGGTGGGATTGCCCGAGGCCGGTGACGGCGTTGAGCACCGTCTCGACGAGCGCGAGCAGGCCGCCGATGCCGGCGATGACGTACGTGGCCGCCCAACCCGAGAACGCGCCCGCGGTGAGGTAGTCGCCGTGCGCGAAGTTCGCGAAGTTGAGAATACTGTACGTCAGCGACAGGCCGATACTCGCGAGGCCGATGATGGCGCCGATGACGATGCCGCTCCACGCCAGACCAGCGGCTTCGCTGATGGCGACGTCCCCGCCGAACCAGAGCGCGAACCACGGGGTCTCGAAGGGACCGAGCGAGACGCCCGCGAGTTTCGCGAGCAGGTCCAGGAGGAGGACGGCCGCGACCGCCCAGACGACGGCCGCACCGGGACTGCGCCGCGCGGCCCGGAGTCCACGTTCTACTGTTGCGTTCGCTTCCATGTGTTGTTCTCTCGTGGTACGCTCAGACACGGAGCGATAAATAACGCTCGTTCGACGTGGCAGTATTTGCCTAACGTGGCCCCTGTGTGCGAATCGTACACGAAAAATGAACGGAACCGCGCCGCGTCAGACTGCGTCGACGCCCGTCTCGCCGGTCCGAATCTGGTAGGCCTCCGAGACCGGGAGGATGAAGATTTTGCCGTCGCCCGGCTCGCCCGTGTGGGCGGCGTCGCTGAGCGCTTCCGCGACTTCCTCGGCGTCGATGTCCGCGACGACGATTTCGACTTTCACCTTCTGGTGGAGGTCGACGGTGTACTCCTCGCCGCGCCACTGCTCGGTCATCGCGGGCTGGCTACCGCGCCCGCTGACGTCCGTAACCGTCAGACTGGGTGCGCCGACTTCCGCCAGCGCCTTCTTCGCTTCCGAGAGCTTGTCCGGCCGGATAACCGCCATGACGAGTTCGATGTCGCTTTCAGTCATCTTCGTTCACCCCACTACCGTCAGTTGCCATAGCTCCACTGTCCCCGCTGGTGACCGTGACGCCGCCGTCGCCGGCGGTGTCGACGAACTCGGGGTACGCCGTGTACCCGTGCTCGCTGCGGTCGAGTCCGATGTCCTCGTCGTCCTCGTCGGGACGCAGGCCGACGACGACGTCCGCGAGCTTGAACACGAGCATCGTCGTGACGACCGTCCAGACGACGATGACGCCGATGCCGACTGCCTGCATCAGGAGCTGCGAGGCGGAGAAGCCGTCAACCGCGAACACCGGAATCAGCAGCGTCCCGATGGCGCCCGCGCTCCCGTGGACGGGGAAGACGGCCGCAACGTCGTCGATTTTGAGCTTGTCCGTGACCCACCGGTAGACGATGGGCGCCTGCGCGCCGCCGATGATGCCGAGAATGAGGCCGCCGTACCACGTGACGTGAGGAACGGCGCCCGTGACCGCGACGAGGCCGGCGAGCAGCCCGCTCGCGGTGAACAGCGGGTCGGGCTTGCCGTCCGACCAGCCGGTCACGAGCGCGGCAGCGACTGCGCCGCCACCCATGCCGAGGGTGGTGTTGAGCGCGACGCGGCCGAGCGCGTCACCGTTGAACGCGAGCGCACCGTCCGCGACACTGAGGACTGCCGCCTGCGTGCCGACGTTGAAGCCGTACCAGCCGAACGCGAGGATGAACGTCCCGAGCACGGCCAGCGTGATGGAGTGGCCGGGAATCGGCTGGCTGTTGCCTTCGGAGTCGTAGCGGCCGCGGCGCGGGCCGACCATGTATGCGCCGACAAGGCCGGCGACGCCGCCGAGCATGTGGACGACGGTCGCGCCCGCGAAGTCGAGGAAGCCGGCGCCGATGGCGTCACCGAGGTAGCCTGCGCTCGACAGCAGGCCGTTGCCGCCCCACGCGAACCCGGCGATGACCGGGTAGATGACCGCCGTGAGGCCGATGGAGTAGAAGATGTACGCCTTGAACTTGATGCGCTCGGCGACTGCCCCGCTGACGATGGTCGCCGCGGTCATCGCGAACACAGCGCTGAACAGGTACGAGCCAATCCACGCGCTCGGGTCGTTGATGTACGAGAACGCCGCGGAGACGCTCACGTTCGCCCCAGGCGTCGTGATGGCGCCTGCGAGCCCGTAGACGCCGAGCCCGAGCACGAAGAACACGAGCACGCCCATCCCCCAGTCCATGAGGTTCTTCATGAGGACGTTAGCGACGTTCTTCGCGCGTACCTGCCCCGCTTCCAGCAGCGCGAAGCCTGGCTGCATGAAGAAGATGAGGAAGCAGACCACGAGCGTCCAGACGGTGTTGACGCCGTCGACGATAGTCCCGGGGTCCGCTTGCGCGATGAGTGCCCCCTCAAACATCGTCGCGTCCCTCCACGACGGCCGCCGTCGGCATTCCGTTCACGGAACTGTGCGATTCTTGCAGAATCTGACCACTAATCTCTGAGATTACTCCACGTTCGGGCATTGAATCCGTCACATCGCTGGACACCACGTTTCCACACTAAAGGCTAACGTATAAAACACCTAACTCACTTCGGTAGTGGTAGTAGTATACTGAGTGTTTAAGGACGATGTAACTCAATCGTAAATAAATATCTGTCTTTTCTGGCCGTTTGTTGAATTATAATTTCCGGGCGGACGATTTGAGGCGGGAGAAACGAACGGCTGCGGCGTCGCTGGCGGGTTCGACGGCGAACTGAAGGGGTATACAGGAAATCCGAGGGTTCTAGAAGAGACCGATGCCGACGCTGTACGCCCAGTCGGTCGTGGCGTACGCGGCGATGGCGAGCGCGCCGCCCGCGAGGGCGACGTTCTTCAGGAAGCCGGTCATCTCGTCCTGCTGTTGGTCCTCGGGGACCGCCCAGAAGTCGTGCATCGTGAGCGCCGAAATCACGAGGAACCCCGCGAGCGCGACGGCGCCGACGACCGGGAGGACGCCCGCGACGACCGAGAGGCCACCGAGCACGAGCACCGCACCGGAGGCGAGCACCGAGAGCTTCGGCGCCGGGAGGCCCTTGTGCTGGGCGTAGCCGGTCATCCCTTCTAGCTGCATGAAGTGGTTGAGACCCATGAACGCGAGGACGCCGCCATACAGCACGCGCGCGACCAGCAGGAGGACGTCGGCGGCCGCCATCAGGCCGACACCTCCGCGTCGAAGTCGGACTGGTTGTCGTGCGATACAGCCGCGATGGCTGACGTCTGGATAGTAGCTTTCACAACGTTACTTGGTTCGTGTCGGAACCTACTTGTACGTTTGGCGATAGTAACGCCACCGGGTGACACGCGTGTCGCCGACTGGTTGGACGCCTGCAACGATTCACCAGACGGACGCCTCAGAACTCGTTGCCGAGGATGCCGTCGAGCCACGACCCGACGACCGCGAACTCGTCGTCGGTCACCTCGTGGCCGATATCCTCGTAGACGCGCTCGGCGACGTCACCGCCCAATTCGCGGAACACGGCAGCGGTCTCGTGGACGCGCCCGACGGGCACGTTCGGGTCGCTGTCGCCGGCCCCGAGGAAGACCGGCGCGCCGCCGAGCGAGCCGTCGTAGGCACTGGGGTCGACCTCGGTGCCGAGCAGCCCGCCGCTCAACGCCGCGACGCCGCCGTACCTGCGGGGGTTGCGCGCGGCGTATTCGCTGGCGAGGCACGCGCCCTGCGAGAATCCGAACAGGACCACGTCCTCGATAGCCACGCCCCACTCGCGTACGTCGGCGAGCGCGCGGTCGACGGCTGCGAGCGCCGAGGAGACGTGTGGCTCGTTGCGCTCGATTGGCGCAAACGACGAGTACGGATACCACCGGCTGCGCGCGGCGTCGGGCGCGACGAACGTCACGCCGTGGCGGTACAGCGGCTCCGCGAGGTTCACGACGCCCTGTGCGGTGGCGCCGCGGCCGTGCAGCAGGACGACGACCGCGTCCGCCACGGACGCAGGCGCGCCCGCAGTGACGACCGGCTGGTCGGCGTGCGGGTCGCCGTCAGTCATCCAGGTACGGGACCGACAGCGGCGGGAGCTGGCGCTCGATGAGGTCGCGGTCCTCGACGAACTGGTCGGGCAACGCGAGTGACTTCCCGAGGTCGTCGACGTCCTCGTCGACGGCGAGCCCGGGCTTCTCCGTGGCGAGTTCGAAGAGGATACCGCCGGGCTCGCGGACGTACAGCGAGTGGAAGAAGTACCGGTCGTGCACGCGCGAAACGTCGTAGTCGCGCTCCCGGAGGAAGTCGTGCCACTCGTACAGTTCCTCGACGCTCTCGGCGCGCACGGCGACGTGCTGAATCGAGCCCGTGCCCTCGCGACCGAACTCGCTCGTGGGACGGTCAAGCAGGTCGACGACGGTCGCGTACTCGCCGTCGGCCGCGTAGCGAATCCGGGTCTCGTCGCGCGTGCGCTCCTCGCCCGCGAGTTCGAAGCCCAGCGTCTCCAGCAGCGCGCCGGTCGTGTAGGGGTTCGTCGGGAGCGCAGTGACGCTGTGCACGCACCGAATCGCGTACTCCTCAGGGACGGGGCCACCAGTCCACGGCTCGACGGGTGTCTCGCCCTCGACGAGTTCGACGTTCGTGCCGTCGGGGTCCGTGAAGCGGAGCACGCGGTCGCCGAACCGGCTGTCGGTGCCGATTGCGTCGACATTGTGGGCGGCGAGGCGGCCGCGCCAGTAGGGCAGCGAGCCGTCCGGGACGACGAACGCCACCGCCGAAATCTGGGGTTTGCCGACCCGGCCCGGCGCCTCGTTAGGATACGGGAAGCACGTCAGCACGGTTCCGGGGTCGGCGGTTCCGTTCCCGTAGAAGAGGTGGTAGCGCAGCATGTCGTTCTGGTTGACCGTGCGCTTGACGAGTCGCAGGCCGAGGACGCCGACGTAGAAGTCGACGTTGCGCTGAGCGGACTCGACGAGGCCGGTGACGTGGTGGATGCCGGGCGTGTCAGTGAGCACGAGTGTGGAAAGAACCGAAACGTGAGACGTTCAGTAGCCGACGCCGGTGGAAGCGTCGGGCAGGTCCGCGGGTTCGGCGTCGAGGCCGAGCTCTTCGAGGGCCTGCTTCATGTGGCGGTCCTCGGCGAAGTCAGCGCCGTCCTCCTCGCGGAGGCGCTGGGCGGTCGCCAGCACTTCGCCGCGGCGGTCGTCCGGGATGTCGTACTTGTCCGCCGAGAGTTCGATGATGAGGCCGTTGTTGTCCTGCGTGTACAGCGAGAAGAAGATGCCGCGGTCGAAGACGTTGTAGCCGTGGCCGGCGTCCTCGAGCGCTTCCATGACGTCCTCGAAGTCCTCCGCGTCAATCGAGAACGAGAGGTGGTGGACGCTGCCCGTCTGCGTGGGGATGCGGCAGCGGTTCGAGGCGCGGTCGTCGCTGACGACGACGGTGAGGATGCGGCCGTCGCCGGTGTCGAAGAACAGGTGCGTCTGCGAGGGGTCGTCGAGGTTCGGCTGCCGGAGCACGAGCGGCATCCCGAGCAGGTCGCGGTAGAACGCGATGGTGTCGTCGGGGTTGCTCCCCCAGATGGTGATGTGGTCGGTGCCCGTGGTTCGGAACGGGCTGTCGGGCGCTTCCGCGGAGACGGGAATGGATTCGTCTGCCATACCCCTCCGTAGGCCGCCCGGTCGGATAAGCGCTCGCGGGTGTCGACGCCACCGGGTGACACGCACGTCATCGCCCCCGCGAACGTCACCGCTTGATTCGGGAGCGGCATACCTGCGAGCGTGCAGATTGTGGGGTACGAGACGACGCCCGATGAGGGGCCGGCCGCGCTGCGCGTCGCCAGCGAGGGGCGCGTCGAACGCGTGCCGCTGCTGGCGGGCGAGTCGCTGGCGTACACGCTCGGCGAGCGCCACTGCGCGGGCGCCACAGACGAGGGTGTCCACGAGGCCTGCGGGAGCGAGGACGCGCCGTACTGCGACGACCACACGTCGATGTGGCCGTGCGCGCGCTGCGTCGGGAACTGCGCAATGCCCCTCGAGTCCTGTCACGAGGAGCACGCCGTCTACCTCGCGGCGTTCGCGCCGGACACGTTCAAGGTGGGCGTGACGCGGTCGTGGCGCCTCGACACGCGGCTGCGCGAGCAGGGCGCGGACCGCGCGGCCCACATTCGGACCGTCGATGACGGCAAGCGCGCGCGGCAAATCGAGTACGGCATCGCCGAGGAGATTCCCGACCGCGTGCGCGTCCCCGCCAAAATCCGGGGGTTTGCCGACCGCGTGGACGACGCCGCGTGGGAGTCGCTCGTCGCGGCGTACGACCCCATCGAGCGCTTCGACTTCGACTACGGGCTGGCCTTCGACGCGCGCCCGGTCGCGGAGACGATGGCCACGGGGACCGTGCTCGGCACGAAGGGGCGCGTGCTCGCGCTGGAGCGCGGCGGGACGACGTACGCCGTAGACATGCGCGACCTCGTCGGCTACGACGTCAGCGAGGGCGCGAGCGACCGGGACCGGCAGTCGAGTCTCGGCGCGTTCTAGACGGGGCGGGCGCGACCGCGGAAAGCGGCTTTTTTCCGTGCGGGTGGCCAATCCGGTGGTATGGCAGACGACGAACCCGACGCCGAGACCGAGGGAGACGAGGAGGAGAAGTCCTTCCGAGAGCGCGTCGAGGAAATCCGTCAGGAGCGCGCACAGGAACGCGACGAGGGCGAGGACGGCGAAGGCGGCCCCCGCGAGCGCATGGAAGAGGCCATGGGCGGCGGTGGCGGCCCGCCCGGCATGGGCGGCGGCGGTGGCGGCGGCAACCCGTTCGCGCAGATGATGGGCGGCATGATGGGCGGCGGCGGTGGCGGCCCGCCCGGCATGGGTGGCGGCCGCGGCGAGGAGTCCGAGGGCGGCACCAGCGAGAAGGTCGAGCGCGAGCTCGAACAGCTCCGCAAGGAGCTCGAGCGCACGAACAACAAGCTCGACCGCATCGCGAACGCGCTCGAGGACTAGCGTAGTTCGCCGTACAGCTCTTCTAACTCGTCGATTGCGCGTTCGACGCTGATCGCCTCGCGCCGCGAGAGACAGTTCTGCGCGAGGCGCTCGCGCTCGTCGAGCGTCCGCTCGATGGCCTCGCGGAAGCCGTCGGCGTCGCCGGGTTCGTAGTGATAGCCGGTCTCGCCGTCGTCGATGGTCTCGGCGAGCGCACCGGCGTTCACGCCCGCGACTGGCGTCCCGCAGGCGTTTGCCTCCAGCGCGACCAATCCCTCCGTCTCGACGGGACTCGGGAACGCGAACGCGTCCAGCGCGGCGTAGAACGCCGGCAGTTCCTCGCGGTCGAGGAACCCCAGGAAGCGCACGTCGGCGTCGCGCTCCCGGGCTTCGGCTTCGAGGTCCTCGCGGGCGGGGCCGTCCCCGCCGAAGACGACCGTCGCGTCGAGCCCTTCAGCGGCCGCGAGCAGGTCAGAGAGCCGCTTCTCGTAGCCGTGGCGGCCGGTGTAGCCGACCAATAGGTCGTCCGCGGGGAGGTCGTGGCGCGCGAGGAAGTCGTCGGTGGCGACCGGCCGGAACGTCTGGATGTCCACGCCGTTCGGGAGCGGTTCCACCGGCGCGTCGACGCCCAGGTCCCAGACGTGGTCGCGGGTGCGCTCGCTCGGCGTCAACACGAGGTCGGCGTGGTCGAGGAACCATCGTTCCCAGCGCTCGCTCGCGCCTCGAACCACGCCCGTCGCCGCGTCCGGGACGACGTAGTTGGCGTACTCGGCCGGGGGCGTGTGGTAGGACGCGACGACCGGGAGGTCGTGCTTGCGCGCGAACCGCAGGCCGGCGAGCCCGAGGCCGAACGGCGTGTGCGCGTGCACGACGTCGACGCCGAGGTCCGCAACGGCGCTCGGGGTGCGCGGGAGCGCCATCCGGTACCCCTCGTAGAACGGGAACCGGAGGCTCGGCACCGCGTGCTCGGCAGGCCCGGCGTCGTAGTCCGCGCGCGGGTAGACGACTGGCATCTCGCCGCCCCGGGACTGCCAGCGGTCGTGCCACGTCGAAACCGTGTAGGTCACGCCGTTGACCGTCGGCAAGTACGAATCCGTGAACGCCGCGACGGTCGGCAGGTCCTCGCTCACGCTATCCCTCCGCGTCGCCGGCAGCGACCTCCGCCGGTGGCACGCCGTCGACGAGGCCCCGGTACGCGGCTTCGAGTTCGTCGCCGACGCGAGCGAGGCTGTGCGATTCGGCGGTCTCCCGGGCGTTCTCGCCGAGGCGCTCCCGGAGTTCGGGGTCGTCGGCGAGCCGTTCGAGCGCGTCCCGGAACTCCTCGAACGTCGAACACATGAGGCAGTCCTCGCCGTCCGTGAAGAACTCCCGGAACACGTCGATGTCCCGGAGGACGACCGGCTTCCCGCAGGCCATCGCCTCCAGGACGGCGATGCCCTGGTTCTCGACTTTTGCTGGGAAGAGGTAGACGTCGCCCGCGCCGAACGCCGCGCGCTTGTCCTCCATGTAGCCCGTGAACGTCACGTTCTCGGGCGGATTGTTCACCCACTTTTTCGTCGCTTTCCCGGCCTGTGGCCCCTCGTCGTAGGGGCCGAACCACGCGAAGTCGTACTCCGTGGCCTTCGCGAGTTCGCAGAACATCGTGAGGCCCTTGCGCTCGAACACCTCGCCGACGGCGTACACGACCATGCCGTCGAGGTCGAAGCGCTCCCGGGTGTCCTCCCGGAACTCGTCGTAGCCTTCGAGGCTCTCGACGTCCACGCCGTTCGAAATCTGCATGATTGGCGCGTCCACCGGGTAGGATTCGAGGACGCCTCTCGTGTACTCGCTGGGGCAGAGCACGAGGTCGGCCTGCGAGTAGAACCGCCGCAGGTAGGGTTCCAGCGCGGGGGCGACCGTCGACGACCCCCGGAAGGACTCCGCGAAGTCCTCCTTCGTGACGTGCGCGTGCAGCACGAGCGGAATGTCGTTTTGCTTCGCGTGCCGGGCGACCGCGACGCTGCCCGGCCCGACGAGGTTGCAGTGCGCGAGGTCGTACTCCCGGAAGTAGCCCTCGCCGGCGAACAGCGTGCCCAGCGACTGCACCGGGTTGCCCGCGCGCCACGGCGTCTCCACCACCTCGACGGCCGTCGTCGCGAGGGCCTCGCGCTGCTGGCGCGTCGCCGTCACGATACCCCCGCGGAGCCGGTCCTCGAGTTCGAGGTAGTTCAGCGCCCGCATCGTCCGACGCAAGCCGACCGTCGCCGATAACCCTACCGGAACTGTCTTCGGTCGCCCACGCCTGCCCGTAGATATGTCCATCGCGGCGGAGCGAATCGAGCGACTGCACGCCCTCGCGCGGCGAGCGGCGCGGGAGGGCGACGACGACCGCGCCCGCGAGTACGTCCGGCTCGCGCGCCGGCTCGCGGAACGCAACCGGCTCACGCTCCCCCGCGAGTTCCGGCGGTTCACCTGCGACGCCTGCGACGCCTACCTCGTTCCCGGCCGGAACGCCCGCGTCCGCACGCAGGACGGCCACGTCGTCGTCACCTGCGACTGCGGCCACCAGTCGCGGTACCCCTACGAGTAGCACGGGCGGCCGCGACCGATGCAACAAGCTTCAAAGTCTCGCGCCCTGAACTGTCGGTAGAACATGAGCGAGGACCTAGCGAAGCAAGCCCACGAGGCCGACGTCACGGTCTGGGTGGGCAAGGCGGGCGTGGACGCAGTCGCCGACGAACTCTCGGACCAACTCGACGACCGCGACGTCGTGAAAGTGAAGTTCCTGCGTTCGGCGCGCGGCGAGGGTTCCACCGAGGAGCTCGCCGACCAGCTCGCGGACCTCGCCGGCGCGGACGTCGTGGAGACGCGCGGGAACACGGCGGTGTACCAGTAATGCCAGTGGACCCGCTGCCGTTCGTCGAGGACCTCGTGCCGCAGTACGCGGGCGCCATCACGCAGTTCCTCTACTTCGTCGCGGCGTTCGCCGCCGTCTACCTCGTCGGGAAGGTGGTGGTGCGGCCGCTGTTCGACCGCGTGCTTCGCCGCCGCGACCTCGACGCGCACGCCCGCACGCCGCTCCAGCGGCTCGTGAACTTCGGCATCGTCTTCGTCGCCGTCTCCGTGGCGTTCGGGTTCGCGGGGTACGGGAACTTCCTGACGAGCCTCGCGACCATCGCGGCCGCCGCCACGCTCGCCATCGGGCTCGCGACCCAGGACGTCATCAAGAACTTCGTCGCGGGCGTGTTCATCTACACGGACGAGCCGTTCCGCGTCGACGACTGGATAGAGTGGGACGACAACTCCGGCGTCGTCGAGGACATCAGCCTCCGCGTCACCCGCGTGCGCACGTTCGACAACGAACTGCTCACGGTGCCGAACTCGAATCTCACCGACGGCGTCATCAAGAACCCGGTCGCGAAGCAGAAGCTCCGCCAGCAGTTCCTGTTCGGTATCGGCTACGACGACGACATCGACGAAGCCACCGAAATCATCGTCGAGGAGGCCGAGGCCCACGACGGCATCCTCGACGACCCCGGCGTGACGGTACGGTTGACCGAACTCGGGGACTCCTACGTTGGGCTCAAGTCCCGGTTCTGGATAGACAATCCGTCGCGCTCGGACTTCGTGAAGACCCGCAGCGAGTACGTCCAGTCGGTCAAAGAGCGCTTCGACGAGGAAGGCGTCGACATCCCGTACCCGGTCCGGACCCTGGACGGCGAGGTCGATATTTCGGGGTCGCCGGCGACCGAACACCTCGAATAGCGCGACTGGCGCACTCGGCTCACGCGATTTCTTTCTGCATGCAGGTGGCGGCGTCCGGACACCGCTCGGCGAACAGCGTCGACTCGCGGACCGCTCGCGGGGCGTCCGCCCGGTCCGTCACCTCGAAGCCGCGGTCGCGGAAGAACGCTGGCGCGGTCGTGGTGAGCAGGTACAGCGTCGCCGCGCCCGCGGCCGCGGCGACCCGCTCCAGTTCGTCGCAGAGCGCCGAC
>CAXREU010000108.1:0-7023 GCA_964229715.1 Halobacterium sp. | reverse complement strand
GGGCGCGCGCGCGAGCACCGCGACCTCGTCGAGGACGCGGTCCGGGAGCGCGCCATCAAGGTCGTCTCCGCGACGCCGACGCTCGCGGCGGGCGTGAACACGCCGAGTCGCCGGGTCGTCGTGCGGGACTGGCAGCGATACGACGGCACCGCGGGCGGGATGCAGCCGCTGTCCGTGCTTGAAGTCCACCAGATGTTCGGGCGCGCGGGCCGCCCCGGCCGAGACCCGTACGGCGAAGCGGTGCTGCTCGCGAACGACCACGACGAACTGGAGGAGCTGTTCGACCGCTACATCTACGCGGAGCCCGAGCCCGTGCGCTCGAAACTCGCGGCGGAGCCCGCGCTCCGGACGCACGTGCTCGCGGCGGTCGCGACGGGCTTCACGACCACAGAGGACGCGCTCCACGAGTTCCTCGGGGAGACGCTGTACGCGACGCAGACCGACGACCCCGGGCGCTTGAAGAGCGTCACGCGGGACGTGCTGACGTACCTCGAACGGAACGAGTTCGTGGAGCGCGAGGACGGCACGCTGCGCGCGACCAGTACTGGCCACCTCGTGAGCCAGCTGTACGTCGACCCGATGAGCGCGGCGACGCTCGTCGACGGGCTGCGCGCGGCCGAGCGCGGGGAAACGGCCAGCGGTGGCCGGCAACGAGCGAGTGGCGACCCCGCGGACGCTGGCTTCCAGACTGCTAGCGAGATGCAGGACGACAGCAGTCCCGGAGCGAGCGACGAGGACACCGAGACGGATGACGCAGAGGGCGAGGGCGCGAGTCCGACGCCGTTCGGCCTGTTCCACCTCGTGAGCCGGACGCCGGACATGTACGAACTCTACCTCCGGTCGGGCGACCGCGAGCAGTACACGGAACTCGCTTACGAGCGCGAGGCCGAACTGCTCGGGTCGGCGCCCCGCGAGGAGGCGGCCGACTTCGAGGACTGGCTGTCCGCGCTGAAGACGGCGAAGCTGCTCGAAGACTGGGCCTCCGAGTTGGACGAGGACCGCATCGCGGAGCGCTACGGCGTCGGCCCCGGCGACATCCGCGGGAAGGTCGAGACCGCGGAGTGGCTGCTGCACGCGGCCGAGCGCATCGCGGGCGACCTCGACGACGTGGAGTCCGCGGCGGCGGTCCGCGAAGCGCGCAAGCGCGTGGAGTACGGCGTTCGCGAGGAACTCCTGGACCTCGCTGGCGTGCGCAACGTCGGCCGGAAGCGCGCGCGACGACTCTACAACGCGGGCATCGAGTCGCGGGCGGACCTCCGGAACGCCGAGAAGAGCCTCGTGCTGGGCGCGGTTCGCGGGCGCGAGAAGACGGCCGAGCGCATCCTCGAGAGCGTCGGTCACCCGGACCCGGAGATGGACGCCGTGAACGCGGACGCCGACGCGGTGGCTGCCGCCGAGGAGGCCGACCGGAGCGGGCAGGCGAACCTCGGTGACTTCTCGTGAAACTAGTCGCGGGCACCGCGGCCGTCGACGACGTGGACGCGTTCGTCGCCGCTCTTCCGGACGGCGGCCACGAGACCGCGGTGCAGGCGTTCGACGCCGACTACGTCGCGGGCCGCGAGCACCTCGCGTCGGCGGTCGAGCACGCCGACCGCGCGTTCGAACGCGGGGAGAACGTCGCCAGCGACCGCGCGGTCGAAATCCTGCTGTACGCGGCGGGCCGCCGCCAGATTCGCGACGCCCTCGCGATGGGCGTCGCGGAGGGCGAGCATGAGGTCGTGGTCGTCGTCGCGGGCGGTGACGAGGCCGACGCGGCGGCTGCGGTCGTGGAATTCCTCGACGCCGCCGCCGTGCTCCCGGACGCGGAGCCACCCGAGGCGGGCGTCTACGGAGACCGCGAGACGGTTCGAGAGTTCTTCGACGTGAGTGACGCCGAGTTGGACGCGGCCGCGGGCGACCTCGCGGGTATCGTCCGGGAGCGCGTCGCGCTGCTGGACGTGGAGAAGTAGGCGGCCAGCACGCATTTGGCGGGCGCGTCGAACCACCTAGGTATGAGCGACGACGCCGACGACTACGTGCCCGAGGAGTCGACCGAGGAGTTCCCCAGTGAGCACGAGCGGCCGCAGGCGGAGCACGTCGAGGAGACGCTCGAAGCGATGGAAGCGGCCGTTCAGGGGTCGAACTACCCGACGAACGCGAGCTCGCTACGAGCCGAGTACGCCACCGAGCGCGACGAAGTCGTCAACGAGACGGAGGCGCTGGCGGACGTCTTCGACCGACTGGTGCCCGAAGAGTACGACACCCCCGAGGACGCCCGTGAGGCGATTCTCGGCGAGTTGACCGGGCGGGCGGGCATCGAGCACGGGGACCTCGCGGAGTACAACCCCGAGCGCGAGCTCGACGCGATGGACCTCGTCGAGGACGAGTAGCGGTACCACACCCCGTTCCAGTCGAAACGGAGGGGTGGTGGGGCTCCGTTATCTGTCGGTTCGGCCGTCGGGAAGGTAGTGTATCGGCCGCACCGTGACGGAGGTGTCAGCCGGTTTTCCAGTCGAAACGACGCCCGCGAAGAGCGGACGACCGTCAGACGCTCGGCACGCGCCGCGTCACTGACGCAGGTCGCGGTGGTCGTAGTGGCGTTGGCAGCTCCGGCAGTAGTAGCGGCCGTCGCGCTGCCGGCGCAGTCGCGTGTGGCCGCGCGGGCACTTGACGCGCCAGCCCGCGTCGGAAGGGTGGTGGTCCATACGGCGCCAACGTCTGACGCGCGGCGCACACAAGAACGGAATCCTGCCGCGCGGTGAAACTGAAAGTGGGGTCAGGCCAGCGAGAGCACGAACACCAGCACGGCGACGATACCGGACGCCGCGGCCGCGCCACCCAGGGAGGTGTCGTGGCTCTCGTGGAGGCCGTGCGTCCAGATGTACGCCTGCCACGCGGTGCCGACGAGCGCGCCGAGGACGCCGATAGCGGTGCCTGTCGTGTTCGTGAGCCGGCGAAGCTGGTCGGCTAGCAGTTCGGGGTCACTGGCGAAGTCGACGCCCGACAGCAGGAAGACGAGGCCGACCGCGCCGAGCACGGTCTGGACGAGCTGAGCGGGCGACGCCCAGCCGGTGACCGCCAGCGTCGCCCCGAACGAGCCGCTGCTGCCGGTGAACGCGCCGACCGCGTGCAGCGCGACGGCGACCAACACCCAGCCCAGCAGCGTGCCGAAGAAAATCACGGGAGTGCGCCCGTATATCGCATTCCGGAGTTCCGCACCGACGGACATCTGCTCGGTCCGCGGTTCGTCGATGGTGCAGGGTTCGGGCAGCGAACCGTTCATCTCGGCGAACGACTGGCAGGTCGACTCGGGCCACGGCTCCATCGTCGTGACCGTGACGGTGGCGTCGATTTGGGCGGCCATGTACTCGCCGATGGCGACGAACACGACAGCCGTGACTGCGGCGACCGCGACGACGACGAGCGCGGCGCTGCCCAGCGACCGCTCGGGCGGGTGCGTCTGGAAGAACGAGCGCGGGTCGAACAGCAGCGTCCGCAGAGCGTGGAGGGCGTCCCGAAGCATGGGATACGGGCAATTCGCCCACGGCGCGTTTCAACGTACCGGCGACTCGCGGCGCGTGCGAGGTCAGTCGTGCTTCCGGAGCGCTTCCTCGCGGAGTTCGCCGCGCGCGTGCCACGTCCGCGGCCGGCACGCGACAGCGACTGCAATCCCGTACGTCACGGCGACGGCTGCGGTCACGACGACGCCGGGCAGCGAGCCGATGGCGGCGCTGGCTGGCCAGGACGTCGGGGAGAACGCGGTGACGCGCACCACCCACGCCACGAGCAGTACCGTCGACAACGGCAGGTAGATGCGGCGCAGGCGGTGGGCAATCGCCTCCTCCGCGGAGACCTTGATGGTGGGTTCGCGGTAGTCGCGGGCGAGGCGCTCGCGCCAGTCGTCGTCCGGCGACGTCGCGTCGGGTGCGAGGCCGACGGCGACGACGTTCTCCTGGAGCGTGCGGACGCGGCTCCGCCAGATGTCGTAGCCGCGGTAGCGGCGTGCTTCCACGCCGAGGAACGTGCCGAGCGCGACGACGCCGACGAGCAGGAGGTAGTGGGGGTTCGACCGCCCGGAGAACGCCCACGTGAGGACCGCTGCCATCACGACGACCGCCCAGTTCGTGGTGCGGTCGAGGCGCTCGCGCCAGAACTTCATGCGGTGAATTTCCCCGCGATAGACGTGCGCGAGCGCGGAACTCGGCCCCATGTCGGTCTCGAACAGTCCCACCCCGAGTTCGGGGTCGGACGCGGTTGCGTCGTCACCGTCGGTCGCGTCACGAGTGTCGTCGGGCATCGGTCAGACGAGCAACTGGACGTCCGCGTCGGCCATGTCACGGAGCGCGGTGGCGGCGCCGACACCGACAGTGACGCCGTCGTAGAAGTCCTCGGCGTCGTAGTCCAGCAGGTCGATGGTCATCTGGCAGGCCTGGAACTCAACGCCCATCTCGATGCCCGTTTCGAGGAGGTCGGCGACGGAGGCTGTGCCATTGGCGTCGAGCTTGCGCTCCAGCATGCGCGTGGTCACGCGGTCCATCCCGGGCAGCGCCGCGACGGCGTTGGGCACCGGAAGAGAGGGGTTGCCGACGGCACTCAGTTCCAGGCTGTCGGCGCGCTCCTCGTGGAGGATGTCCAGCCCCCAGAACGTGTGGAAAACCGTGACGTGCCAGTCGAAGGCAGCGGCCGTGGTCGCGAGGATAAGCGGGGGGTACGCCATGTCGAGCGTGCCCTTTGTGGCAATAATGCTCAGCTTCGGCTGGTCCTCGTCGGCATCCGCGGCGTCGTCGAGGCGGGCTTCCAGGTCGGCGACGCGCGCCGCGAGTTCCTCGCGCGTGGGTTCGGGCGACTCCGCGCTCATCGTTCCGTTCGGCGAACGTAGTGCGTGTAGACATCGCCGTCCTCGGTCTGGTCGAGGAGTTCGACGCCGCTTGTGCCGTCGGCCCATCCGGCGAGGTCGCTGAGGCTCCCGGGGTCGGTCGCGCGCACTTCGAGGACGTCGCCGACCGCGAGGTCGTCGGTCGCCTGCTTGGTCTTGACCACCGGCATCGGGCAACTCAGTCCGGTCGCGTCGAGAGTCTCGTCTGCATCCATGATTGTGTTCGGTGCGCAATACCGACTGGGAAGTGAAAAGCCCATCGGTAGTAGTTCGATATTGCTACAATGAAACAACACCATATCACCAGTATAGCGGCTTATACCAATATCACTCCCGGATTTTCCCGATATATCGGTAATAATCTTGTGTCTATTACACTCGTCTACGCGAAGGTTTATTCGTCCGCATCCGGTAGCCACGCCCGAGATGAAACCCGAAGACTTCCCGGCAACCGACGCGACCCCCGATAGCGTCGCGCCGAATGAACTGAAGACCCGGATCGACGCCGACGAGGACGTCTTCGTCCTCGACGTGCGTGCGGCCAGCAACTACGAGGAGTGGCACATCGACGGCGACGACATCGAGTCGCTGAACGTCCCGTACTTCGAGTTCCTCGACGGGGTCCCCGAGGACAGCCTTGCAGCGCTGCCCGATGACCGCACAGTCACGGTGGTCTGCGCGAAGGGCGCGTCTAGCGAGTTCGTCGCGGGCCGCCTGCTCGACGCGGGCTACGACGCCGAACAGCTCGCCGACGGCATGCGCGGCTGGGCACGCGTCTACGAGGCCCGCGAAGTCGAGACAGGCGGCGATGCGACGGTAATACAATACCGCCGGCCGTCCAGCGGCTGCCTCGCGTATCTCGTCGCTTCGAACGGCGAGGGCGCGGTCGTCGACCCGCTACGGGCGTTCATCGACGCGTACGTCGAAGACGCCCGCGAGCGCGGCGTCAGCATCGAGTACGCCGTCGACACGCACGTTCATGCCGACCACGTCTCGGGCGTCCGAGAGCTCGCCGCGGCGACCGGCGCGACGGCAGTCCTCCCCGAAGCGGCCGTCGCGCGCGGCGTCGACTACGACGCGCCCTTCGAGACTGTCGCGGACGGCGACGAACTGACGGTCGGCGACGCGACCGTCGAGGCTGTCCACACGCCCGGCCACACGACCGGGATGACGGCGTACCGCGTCGACGGCGTCCTGTTCACGGGCGACGGCCTGTTCACCGAGAGCGTCGCACGTCCCGACCTCGAAGACCCCGACGCCGCCCGCGCGGCCGCGGAGACGCTGTACGACACGCTCCACGAGCGCGTGCTCACACATGACGACGACACGCTCGTCGCACCCGCACACTACGGCGACGGCGCGGTGCGGCGCGAGGACGACACGTACACCGCGCGACTCGGCGAGGTTGTCGACCGCGTGGACGCGCTCTCGCTGGACCGCGAGGCATTCGTGGAGTTCGTCACCACCGACATGCCGCCACGGCCGGCGAACCACGAGGACATCGTCGCGACGAACCTCGGCGAGCGCGCGCCCGACGACGACGAGGCGTTCACGCTCGAACTCGGGCCGAACAACTGCGCGGCCAGCGGGGAGACGGCCGAGTAGATGACGGGCGCACTCGTCGCGGCCGACCTGTTCCCGCGCGGCATCGCACAGTACCTCGCTGGCGGCGTGCTCGTCGGACTGGGCGCCGCCGTCATCTACTTCGGCACCGGCATCATCGCGGGCGCCAGCACGTTCCTCGAATCCACGCTGTCGTACGTCTCCGACGTCGACCGGTTCAACCGCCGGAAGTACGTGCGCTCGCGGGACTGGCGGGTCGTGTTCGCCGTCGGCATCGTCGCCGGCGCCGCCGTCTACACACTCGTCTCCGGGAGCGGCGCGTGGACGACGGACGTCCAGTGGTGGCGGCTGCTCGGCGGCGGCGTACTCGTCGGTATCGGCACACGCGTCGGGAAGGGCTGCACGTCCGGGCACGGCGTCTGCGGCGTCGGGTCGCTGTCCGACGCCTCCCTCGTGAACGTTGTGACGTTCCTCGGCGTCGCCACCGGGACGGCCCAACTGGTGCAGGCCGTGGGGGTGTCGCCGTGACTCGCGAGGACGCGACGACCGTCGAACCCGAACGCAGCCCGTGGGTGCTGGCCGTCGTGCTGCTGGGCGGGCTCGTG
>CAXREU010000107.1:0-7036 GCA_964229715.1 Halobacterium sp. | reverse complement strand
TCGCGCCGGACGATCGACCGCGACGAGCACGCACATGCCGGCGACGTCCATCGCGGTGAGTTGGGTACACTCCCTGTACTTCAAGCTACTGAGGCAGCTCACGTATGCACCGCAAGCCGACGGCTACTCGGGTTGTGCGCGAAAGAAAATGGGGGGTCGTGGAACCGGATTAACCGAAGAGGTCGCCGAGACCTTCGCCGCTGGCCTCTTCTTCCTCTTCTTCGGCGGCTTCCTCTTCTTCCTCGGCCTCGGCCTCTTCCTCGGCCTCTGCCTCGGCTTCCTCCTCTTCTTCGGCACCGCCGGCGGCGCCCGCGGCGGGCGCAGCAGGAGCGGCAGCCGCCTCGGCGACGGCTTCCTCGATGTCGACGTCTTCGAGGGCCGCGACGAGCGCCTTGCCGCGGGATTCCTCGACATCGACGCCGGCGGCCTCGAGGACGCCGGTGATGTTGTCTTCGTTGAGCTCTTCGCCAGATTCGTTCAGGATGAGTGCTGCGTAAACGTACTCCATTGTTAACCGAACATCTCCCCGAGGCCTTCGGCGCCGTCGCCTCCGTCTTCGTCGTCGTCGGAGTCGTCGGCGTCTGCCTCGGATGCAGTTTCTTGTTCGTCGCTCTGTTCGTCTTCGCTTTCCGCTTCGGGCTCCGCCGCGGCGGCGGGGGCCTCGACGTCGCGGAGCTCCTCGGGGAGCGCCTCCTCGTCGTCGATTTGCGCGGCGAGCGCGCGCACCTGCGCGTCCGCCTTGCTGACGAGGTCGTCCGCGAGGTCGGGGCTCTCGATGGCCGCCTGCAGGCCGAGGCTCTTGGCCTCGCCCTGGGCCTTCCGGATGAGCGCCGGAGCGGTCTGCGTCGTCGGGTACTCCGCGTTCACGGAGAGGTTCCGTGCGGACGCGGCCGCGGACTGGATGTCCGCGCGGTACTCCTCGACGTCGATTTCGAGTTCCTCGGGCGTGAACAGGACGCCCTCGGAGTAGACGCCGCGGAGGTCCAGGCCGACTTCCTTCGGCTCGATGCCGAGCTCGGTCAGGACGTTCGCGACGTCCGTGGAGACCGTCTCGCCTTCCTCGACGACGACGGAGTCCTCCATGACCTTAATGGAACCTTCCTGGATGCGCGCGTTCGCGCCAATCTGCTGGAGCTCGCCGACGAACGGACCCGGGTCGATGCCGGTGTCGCCCTCGGGAATGACGATGTCGTTGGGCGCGACCTCGCCAGCGTTGATGGGCGCGGGCGTCTTCGACTCTTCGAGCTGCTGGAACAGCCCGAACGGGTTGTCGTTCGTGGCGACGAGGCCGACCTCACCCGAAATGTACTGGGTGAGCTCTTCGAGGCCGTCGTCGACCTCCTCGAGCGCACGAACGAGGAGCGTGTTCCGGCTCATGCGGAGCGCAGCGCTGCCGTGCAGGCCGCGGCGCATGTCCTGGAGCTGCTTGCTCGGGATGCCGGTGACGCTCACGACGCCGACGCTGTCGTAGGTCTCGAGCAGGTCGACGAGCTCGGCGACTTCCTCGCGCTTCCACAGTGGCATGGTGTCGGGCGTGCGTTCTTCTGCGGACATCTAAGCCACCTCCACGGCGGGCCCCATCGTCGTCTTCACGTAGACTGCGTCGATGTTGAGCGGGCCCTTTTCGAGGTCCGCGTGCAGGCGGCGCAGAATGACGTCGATGTTGTCCGCGATGTCTTCGGCGGACATGTCCTCCGCGCCGACGCGCGTGTGGAACGTGCGCCGGTCGCGACTGCGAAGCTGCACGGTGTTTTTCATTCGATTGACTGTCTCGACGACGTCGTCGTCGGGCTGGAGCGGCGTCGGCATCTTGCCGCGCGGACCGAGCACTTGACCGAGCGCACCCGCGATGTCCTGCATCATGGATGCTTCGGCCACGAAGAAGTCCGTCGCGTCAGCGAGGTCCTTCGCGGCGTCGGTGTCGTCGGCGAGGTCGGCGACTTCGTCGCCACCGTAGACCTCGTCCGCGACTTCCTCGGCTCGAACTGCGGTTTCGCCCTCTGCGAAAACCACAATCTGTGTCTCCTGTCCGGTGCCCGACGGCAGCACGACGCCCTCGTCGACACGATTCGACGGGTCGTTGAGGTCGAGGTCGCGCAGATTAATCGCGAGGTCCACCGTCTCACGGAAATTCCGCTCTGGGGCCTCCTCGAGTGCGCGAGCTACGGCCTCTTCAATATCGTTGTCTGCCATCTTTCACCTCCGTAGTGCGTTGACCCTGTGAAGGTCGGATCTCCTACGGGTCAGTGAAACAGGCGAAGCCTGTCTCGCTTCGAGAGAGGGGCATCGCGCCCTTAAAACCGTCGAACCACGACGCAGCGGCGAGCGGCCAACGACGGCCTGACGGCTGGTAAACCGGGAAATACGGTCGAACGAAAGGAACCGAAACTGCCGCGTTACGCCGCTGCTTCTTCCGCGCCGAGGACACCGCAAATCAGAGATTTGCGTGCTCTTGGCGCTGCTTACGCTGCCGCTTCCTCAGCGCCAAGAACTTCGTCGTACTCGCCGGACGCGACGCGCTCGTTGAACGTCCGCGCGTCCTCGCCTTCGATGGTGACGCCCATGGAAGCGCAGGTGCCCGCGACTTCCTTCGCGGCGTTGCGCGTGTCGTACGCCAGCAGGTCGGGCTTCTTCTGCTCGGCGATGGTCTTCAGCTGCTCGATGGAGAGGTCCGCGACGAACTCCTCGTTGGGTTCGCCGGAACCGGTCTCGAAGCCGGCCTCGTCCTTGATGAGAGCGGCCGTCGGCGGGACACCGACTTCGATGCTGAACGACCCATCTTCCTCGTACTCGATGGTGACCGGGACCTCCGTACCGTCGAAGGCAGCGGTCTGTTCGTTGATTTCCTGTACGACAGCCTGCACGTCCACGGGTGTCGGTCCGAGCTCGGGACCGAGCGGCGGGCCGGGGTCGGCCTGGCCGCCTGCCACGAGCACTTCTATCGTCTCAGCCATACTCGAACGAACCGTCGCCGCGGCTTTAACCCTTTCTTGCTCCGGAAGCGACGGCGGCGTCGCCGAGTCGGGCTACGGGACGTTCACGCCCTGCCGAGCGAGGTATTCGCCAACGTTCTTGATAACGACGGGGCGGCCGATGATGCGGACCCGCCCCTCGCGTTCAAGAAAACTCACGGTGAACTCCTCGTCGATGTCTTCGCGATACCCCTCCAACGTCGAAGCCGGAAGCACGATTTGCGTGCTGTCGCGCAGATTGGAGGGGTCGGGCATCACCGGCACTCTCTTGAGACGAACCATGAACGTGTCGAAAACAATCCCTGTCGGGCGGGAGGGAAAGCGCTTTTCGGCACCACCGGCCTACTCTGTCGTAATGGGTCTGGAGGAGGAAATCGAATCGCTCGAAGAAGAAATCTCGGAGACGCCGTACAACAAGTCTACGGAGGCCCACATCGGCCGCCTGAAGGCGAAGCTCGCCGAGAAGAAGGAGAAACTGGAGAAACAGCAGTCCGGCGGGAGCGGCGGTGGCGGCTACGCCGTCGAACAGCACGGTGACGCCACGGTCGCGCTCGTCGGGTTCCCCTCGGTGGGGAAGTCCTCGCTCATCAACTCGTTGACGAACGCCGACAGTGAGGTCGGCTCCTACGAGTTCACGACGCTCGACGTCAACCCCGGGCTGTTGGACTACCGCGGCGCGAACATCCAGCTCCTGGACGTACCGGGGCTCATCGAGGGCGCGGCCGGCGGCCGCGGCGGCGGGAAGGAGATTCTGTCGGTCATCCGGGCCGCGGACCTCGTCATCTTCATGCTGTCCGCGTTCGAAATCGAGCAGTACGAGCGCCTCTACGAGGAACTCTACAACGTCAACATTCGCGTCGACGAAGAGCCGCCGTCGGTGACCGTCCGCCGGAAGGGCAAGGACGGTATCGACGTCAACACGTCCGGCGACCTCGAACTCGGCCACGACACGGTCAAGGAGATTCTCCGCGAGCGCGGGTTCATCAACGCGAACGTCACCATTCGCGGAAACCCGTCCGTGGACGAGCTCATCGACGGCGTGATGGACAACCGCGTCTACATGCCGTCGCTGGTCGCCGTCAACAAGGTCGACCTCATCGAGCCCTCGTACGCGGAGACGATGAAGGCCGAGCTCCGCGAACAGGACATCGACCCCGAGGAAGCCATCTTCATCTCCGCGGAGGAGAACAAGGGCCTGGACGCTCTCAAGGAGAAGATGTGGGAGGAACTTGGGCTCATCCGCATCTATATGGACAAGCCCGGCCGCGGCGTCGACTACGAGGAGCCACTGGTCATCCGGCGGGGCGACACCGTCGACGACGCCCTCCAGAAGCTCGGCGGCACGCTCGACGAGCGCTTCCGCTTCGCACGCGTGACGGGGCCGTCGGCACAACACGACGAACAGCAGGTCGGCCGCGACCACGTGCTCGAAGACGAGGACATCATGCGCGTCGTCGCGCGGCGGTAGCGTGGCGAGTCCCCGGCAGCGCCTCGCGGCGGTCGTGCTCGCGGGCGCGCTTCCGTGGGTGGTCGTCACGTTCGACGGCGGCTGGTATCCGGTCTTCTCCTTCGGTTTCCTCCACCTCGACCCCTTCTCGTTCACGTCACTCCCAGGGTACGTCTCCCGCATCGGGAGCGTTCCACCGCGCCTGACCGCGTGGCCGACGGCGACATTGCTGTACGTTGCAGCGCTCGCCACGGCAGTCCTCGGCTGCGTCTCCTCGCTCGACGCGCGCATCCCCGCTGGCTTGCTGTTCCTCGCGGGCGTCGACGTCGGCTTGCTCGCGCTCTCGCTGTCCCGCCAGCCCACGATTCTCGCGCTCCCGGTCGGCGCGCTCTGGCTGTGGGCGGCCGTCTGGGTTGGGTACGGCGACGCGTTGCTCGGGGAGTGAGCGGGAGCGGGTGCTTCCGCGTTCGGTACGCTTTTCGACGCGCCCCTGCATCCCCCGGACATGAGCGAGTTCGTACTCGACCACGTGATGATGCGCGTCGGCGACCTGGACGCGAGCCTCGACTGGTACAAGACCCACCTCGACTACGTCGAATACGGCCGCTGGGAGGCCGACACGTTCGATATCGTCTACCTCGGCCCCGAAGACGTCCACGAGGAGGGCGCCCTCTTGGAACTCACGTACAACCACGACACCGACGAGTACGACCTCGGCGACGCGTGGGGCCACATTGCCGTGCGCGTCGAGGACGTCTACGACGCCTACGAACAACTCATGGACGAGGGCGTCGAGGACTACCGCGACCCCGACTCCTGTGGCGGGTCGTACGCCTTCGTGAAAGACCCCGACGGCCACGAGGTCGAAATCGTCGAGCGCGACCACGGGCAGAAGTGGAGTCTCGACCACACGATGATTCGCGTCGAGGACGCCGACGAACAGCTCGGCTTCTGGACGCGGAAGTTCGAGTACGAGCACACGGGCCGCTGGGAGTCCGACACGTTCGCGAACTACTTCATGAAGCCCGAGGGGAGCGCCGACGAGGCGATGTCGGTCGAACTCACGTACAACTACGACGGCCGCACGTACGACTTCGGCGACGCGTGGGGCCACCTCGCGGTGCGCACGGACGACCTCGTCGACGACTGGGAGACGCTGCTGGAGCGCGAGGCCGAGGACTACCGCGACCCCGAGTCCTGTGACTACAACTACGCGTTCACGAAGGACCCCGACGGCCACGAAATCGAGGTGCTGAACCCCGCAGAGTCGCCGGTCGACCGCGATAACTGACGTTCCCACACAGCGGGTTCGTGCCCGCCCGTTTTTCTCGCCGTGCGCGGAAGTCACCAGCGTGGACTGTCCACCGGTCGGCCAGTTCCTTCAAGCGGCTGCTGGTCGACGTGTCGCGCGTGGTGTCCGAGCGCCACAGGTCCTCATGACTGGGTTCCTCGACATCGTCGCCGAGCGAGCGGACGTATCGACACCGGAAGCCGAAGACACCGCGGAAGCCGTCCTGAAGACGCTCTCGGAGGGCATCTCGCACGGCGAGGCGGCTGACCTCGCGGCCCCGCTGCCAGAGCCGTACGCGCGGGTGCTTCGGGAGACCGAACGCGGTCGCGCGGAGCCACCGGCCTTCGAGGAGTTTGTCTCGCGCGTGAGCGACCGCCTCGACGTCTCCGACAACGAGGCGAAAGCGCGCTCACAGGCGGTCGTCGCGGCGCTCTCCGAGACGGTCGGTGTAGACGAAGTGGAGGACGCGCGCTCGCAACTCCCGCCCGAGTACGAGGCGGTATTCGAGCCCGGAAAGGCGCTGGGCAGCGAGTCGTTCGTGGAAGCCGTCGCCGACCACGGCGACCTCTCGCGGACGCACGCCCGACGCGCGAGCGAAGTCGTCCTCTCCGTACTCGGCGAACGCCTCTCGAAGGGCGAAGCCGAGGACGTCGCGGAGTACCTCCCGGAGGACGCCGCAGAGTGGCTGGTGCCCGACGAGCCAGCGCGCGCGCTCGACTACGACTTCGACGAACTCGTCGCCGAGGTCGCCGACCTGGAGAACGTCACGCGCGACCTCGCCATTGAGCACGCGGAAGCGGTCACGGACGTCCTCGCGGACGCCGTCGGCGAGGACGAACTCGACCGGATGCAGGCACAGCTTCCCGAGACCTACGACCCGATGTTCGCGTAACTAGCCCGTCGGTCCGCTACGTCCGATACTCGTCGAGGACGCCCTCTGGCGCGTCCGCGAGCCCCGCAAGCGCGTCCGTCTCGACGTGGTGGAGGTCACCGGGCACGACGAGCAGGTGCAGGGGCTCGCCGAAGTCCATCTCCGCGAGCGCGCCGAGACGGTCCGCGCGCACGGTCGCGTCCAGTGCGCCGGCGCGCGCGACGACGACGCCGAGCGCGTCCGGGTTCCAGTGGTCGGCGAGCAGGCCGGCGGCATGACTCGCAGTCATGTACTCGTCGCCCTCAACGCGCGGGTGGTCGACCTTGATGTCCAGGTAGCAGAGCGTGTGGAGGCCGCGCTCGCGGTTCGCTTCGATGGTATCGACGACCGAACTCGGCACGCCGTCGGCGCCGTGCGCCCACTCGAAGGGGAGCGTTGTCGCCTTCCCGAAGCGG
>CAXREU010000106.1:0-2649 GCA_964229715.1 Halobacterium sp. | reverse complement strand
TTCTGTCTGCTCTTTCGCCATACGCCCGGATTCACGCCTGCCGTGTATAAACGGTTTGGAACGCGTTCCGGCCGGGAGAGGGCCCCACACTCGCGGAGACGGCCACGTCAGCTTGGAACTAAACCAGCTAGTTCAGAGCACGTCGTCGACACGCGCCAGCCCCTCGCGGAGTTCATCGGTCGGCAGCCCGAAACCAAGCCGGAAGTAGTCGTCGTAGGATTCTCTCCCTGTCGAGAAGCAGTCCCCGGGCGCGAGCACGACGCCGGCGTCCTCGACGACCGTGCGGCAGAACGCCCGCGAATCCTCGAAGCCGTCGGGCACGCGCAGGAAGACGTTGCAGCCGACGGGGTCGGGCCAGTCGAGGCCGTGGCTGCGCGCCCACTCCGCCGTTATCTCGTGGTTCTTCCGGACGTGTTCCAGCGCCTCCGAGCGCAGGCTCTCTTCCGCATCCTCGAGCACCTGCCGGGCGACGTGCTGGCCGAACTTCGACGGGGAAATCGTCGTGTAGTCCTTCCAGCGCTCCGCGGCCGTCACGACGTCTGCGGGCCCGGCGAGCCAGCCGAACCGGAGGCCAGCGAGCCCGTACGCCTTCGAGAGACTCGCGGTGCTGATGCCGTACTCGCCCATGCTCGCGACCGGCGGCACGGGGTCCTCGGCGAGCAGCCGGTACACCTCGTCGCCGAGCAGGTAGGCGTCGTTGTCAGCGGCGACGTCGTAGAGCGCGCGCATCGCGTCCTCGGGGTGCTTGCGGCCGGTCGGGTTGTTCGGGTTGTTCACGACCACTAGGTCGGTCTCGGGCCGCATCGCGTCCGCAACCGCGTCCACGTCCAGCGTCCAACTGGGTTCGTCCAGCGGCACCCGGGTCACGTCGCAGATGGAGTCGGGAACGGCGTGGAGGCTCTGGTAGGTCGGCGTGACGACGACCGCGTGGTCGCCGGGCGACAAAAGCGACTGGAACGCGAGGAAGTTCGCTTCTTGCGTCCCCACGGTACAGAGCACTTCGTCGGCGCTCCGACCGTAGTCCGCGGCAATCGCCTCGCGGACGTCGGGCGCGCCGTTAGTCGGGATGACGTAGCCGAGGTCGCCGGGGTCGGTGTCGAAGCGGTCCGCCGGGAGACTGCGCACGCCGCTCTCCGCGAGCATCACGTCCGCCTCGTGCTCGTACGCCGCGAACCACCGCTCCAACTCGAAGGGGTCGACGTCCATAGCCGGCGTTCGCGCGGCAGCGTGAAAACAGGGCCGGCGTCGGCAGCCTGTCAGTCCTCGCGGCGCTTGCCGAGATTCTGGCGCGTGAACTGCGGGGTCGCAAGCGTTCCGCGGCGCTTCCGGAACGACCGGTAGAGGCCGAAACCGACTGCGGCCGTGAACGCGCCCATGACGCCGGCTGCGAGGAGGTCGGCTTCCACGTAGAGGAGCGCGGTCGTCGGCACGCTCGTCGCGAACACGAGGCCGAGCACGACCCGGCGCGCCAGCCGGTCGACGACGCCGTCGCTGTCTTCGAGGTCCGCGCGCACGTGGACGTCCTCGCGCTCCACGCGGTCGAGCGCGGACTCCAGTTTCGGCGGAATCCGGACTGCCGACTGCGCCGAGCGCTGGAACTGGTCGGCGGTCTCCTCGGCGAACTGGCGGACGGACTCCTCGCGGTAGCCCTGCTCGGTGAGGTAGTCGGTCGCCACCGAGATGAAGTCGAACTCGGGGTCGAGAGTGACGCAGACGCCCTCCACGACCGTCGCGACCCGCAACACGAGCGCGAGATTCGACGGGAGGCGCAGCGGGAACTCGTAGATGGTGTCCTCGACCTTCCCGACGATTTGCTGGACGCGGTACGTCTCGATGTCCTCCCCGCGGGCGTCCTGAATCGCGAGCTCCATCACGTCCGCCATCGTCGCGCGGTCGGCCTCCGGGGAGAGCGTCCCCATCTCGATGAGCGCGTCCAAGATTGCGTCGATGTCCTGGTTGGCGACCGCGACGTAGAAGTCCACAATTTTCGACTGGACGAACTCGTCGACGCGCCCGCTCATCCCGAAGTCGTAGAACACCACCGAGCCGTCGTCCCGCACCGCGAGGTTCCCCGGGTGAGGGTCGGCGTGGAAGACGCCGTCTTCGATTATCATCTGTAGGTACGCGCGCTCGACGGTCTCAGCGACCTGCGAGCGGTCGACGCCCCGGCGGTCCAGTTCCTGCACGTTCGATATTTTCGTCCCCGGGACGTACTCCATCGTGAGCACGCGGCTGCTGGAGTGGGTCTCGTAGACCGATGGAATCACGACGTCCGGGTCGTCCGCGAAGTTGCCGCGAATCTCGGCGAGCATCTCCGCCTCGCGGGCGTAGTCCATCTCCTCGCGGATGGTCTTCGCGAACTCGTCGGCGAGGTTCTGGAGGCTGAACGCCCGCGACTCCCCGACGAACCGCGCGACGACGGGCAGCGTCCACCGAATCACGCGGAGGTCCGCCTCCACGAGGTCCTCGATGTCCGGCCGCCGCACTTTCACCGCGACCTCGTCGCCGTCCACTTTCGCGGTGTACACCTGCCCGAGGCTCGCGCCGCTGAGGGCTTCGGTGTCGAAGTCGTCGAAGCGCTCGTCGACGGAGCCGAGTTCGCCCTCGAGGACGACCCGGGCGTCCGCCCAGTCCGCGGGCGGCACGCGG
>CAXREU010000105.1:0-6228 GCA_964229715.1 Halobacterium sp. | reverse complement strand
GAACTCCACGTCGCCGACGAGCTCGTAGCCCTTCTCGGTGTCGGCGTCGACGCGGTTGATGCCGACATCGATGACGACGGTGCCCTCCGAGAGCATCGAGCCGTCCACGAGTTCGGTGACGCCGGCGGCCGCGACGACGATGTCCGCGCGGCGCGTGTGTGCGGCGAGGTCCTCCGTGCGGCTGTGGCAGACGGTAACGGTGGCGTTGCCGCCCTCGCTCTTCTGGACGAGGAGGTTCGCGAGCGGCTTCCCGACGATGTTCGAGCGGCCGACCACGACGACCTCCTTCCCTTCGGTGTCGACGCCCTCGCTTGCGAGGAGCTTCTGGATACCGTGTGGCGTGCAGGGCTTGAAGCGGGCGTTCCCGGCGACGAGCTTCCCGACGTTCTCGGGGTGGAAGCCGTCGACGTCCTTCGCGGGGTCGACCGCGGAGAGCACGCGCTCGTCTGGGACGTGCTCGGGCGTCGGGTCCTGCACGAGGATGCCGTGGACGTCCTCGCGGTCGTTGAGCTCCGCGACCGTGTCGAAGAGCTCCGCGGCGGGCGCGTCGGGGTCGATGCGGATGTCCTCGGCGGCGATGCCGATTTCCTCGCAGTCGCGCTGTTTCATCGAGACGTACGTCTCGCTGGCCTGCTTGTCGTTCATCAGGACGGTCGCGAGTCGCGGCGTGACGCCGGCGTCCTTCAGCGCGGCCACGGAGTCCGCGAGCTCCTCCCGAATGTCGGCGGCGACGGCGTTCCCGTCGATGATGCTGGTCATGTCGCGAACTCCGCGCTCGCCCGCCTTCAATTCGGCGGTTCGTGCACAAAACAACAGTTCGTCCGTGTAGAATATCCACGAACGCGCAATAGCTACTCGTACAGCGGGTTGTCGTGACAGAGGCTCTCGACGGTCGCGGCGACCTCGGCGTACACTTCGGCGTCGCCGATGTTGTCCACGACCTTGGCGATGCAGTCGCCGACCGTCTCCATCGCCTCCTCGTCGAAGCCGCGGGTCGTGAGGGCGGGCGTGCCAGCGCGGATGCCAGACGGGTCGAACGCCGACCGCGACTCGTCCGGTACGGTGTTGGCGTTCAGGACGATGCCGACCTCTTCGAGGGCTTCCTCGGCGTCGCCGCCGGAGACCTCGGGATGGGAGTCGCGGAGGTCCACGAGCACGAGGTGGGTGTCGGTGCCGTCCGAGACCAGCGAGAAACCGTGGTCTTGGAGCGTCTCACCGAGCACTTCCGCGTTCCGCACGACCTGCGCGGCGTACTGGTCGAACGCCGGGTCCAGGGCTTCCTTGAAGCCGACCGCCTTCCCGGCGATGTTGTGCATCAGCGGGCCACCCTGTGCACCCGGGAACACTGCGGAGTCCACGTCGCCGGCGTACTCCTCGTCGCACATGATGATGCCACCGCGGCCCGCACGAATCGTCTTGTGCGTGCTCCCGGTCACGAAGTCCGCGACGCCGACCGGGGAGGGGTGTTCGCCCGCGGCGACGAGCCCCGTGATGTGCGCGATGTCCGCCATGTGGTAGGCGCCGACGGCGTCGGCGGCCTCCTGGATGCTGTGCCACTCGACCTCCCGGGGGTACGCCGAGAACCCCGAGACAATCATGTCCGGCTCGAACTCCTCGGCCTTCTCGAACAGCGAATCGTAGTCCAGACGGCCGGTGTCGGCGTCGACCTCGTACTGCTCGACGTCGTAGAGCTGGCCGGCGAAGTTCGCGGGGTGACCGTGGCTCAGGTGGCCGCCGTGCGTGAGGTCCAGGGAGAGAATCTTGTCGCCGGGCTCCAGCACCGCGAAGTAGACGCCCATGTTCGCCGACGAGCCGCTGTGGGGCTGGACGTTCGCGTGGTCGGCGCCGAACAGCTCCTTCGCGCGCTCGATGGCGAGCTCCTCGACGTCGTCCGCGAACTCGCAGCCGCCGTAGTAGCGCTCGCCGGGGTAGCCCTCGTCGTACTTGTTCGTGAGCTCGCTACCCTGGGCCTCCAGGACGGCCTCGCTGACGTGATTCTCGCTGGCAATCATCGCCAGCGTCTCGTTTTGCCTCTGGCGCTCGCCGACGAGCGCGTCCGCGACTGCCGGGTCGACCTCCCGGACGTCGTCGTAGCTCATGCCTAGAGTGGCCGGTGCGCGCGGCATAAGTCTACCGAGCCCGCCATAATTCACACTCTGTTCTCGATAGAAATATAAGCCCACTGGCAGTACGTCACGACCGCGTGATTCAGTGGGAGGAAACCGGAACAGGGGTGTCCGCGGCCGACGCGGCCGGGAACGAAGTGACGGTGCGAGCGCCCGACTGGCGACAGGCTTGCGGGGGACGGGCGCTCGCGTGGCCAGCGGACGCCACTACCGCCGGCGTCGCCACCCAGCTCTCCGTACCCGCCAATGACGCGTTGGTGTTCGCCGCCGGCGCGTCCGCGGACCCGCTCGCTGTGGGTGAGCGCCGCCGCCTCGACGCCGGCGAGTACGTCCTCGAAGCCAGCGGCGACGTCGACGTGCTCGTCGGCTTCGACGGATCCGCCGTCGTCGAGCACGGCGACCAACTCGCCGTCACCTTCGACGAACCCACGGACGTTGCAGTCGGCTTCCGAAGCGACGTCCGCGCGCCCACTGAGACCATTACCATCCCGAAGACGCTGGACGGCGTCGCGACCGCGGTGACGCACGCGGCGGCCGCCCACCGCACGACGACCCCCGACCGGTCGGCGTGGCGTCAGCGTTGCCACCCGCCACAGTTCGCGTTCGGGAACGCCGTCGACGTGCCCGAGACGGTCGCCGCGGAGACGCCGGACACGGGCATCGAACTCCTGCTCCCGCGGTCGCTGGCGGACCTGTTCGTCGCGGCACCGCTGGCGTACTACCTCGGCGCTGAGGTCACCGTCGACGCGGGCGTGACGCCGCGACTCCGCGCGCCTGACGCGGGCGTCAACTACGCCTTCGACGCGCTGACCGTGGAGGTGCCGCAGTTGCTTGCGCGCACGTTCTGGCTGGACTGCCTCGTCCGCACGGCCATCCCGCCCGAGCAGCGCCGCGCGGTTCCCACCCGCGAACCCGGCGACGTGCCGCTCGCTGAGCACGACTTGCTGGACGTCCTCGACGTCGACCCGGTCGCGGCCTACGACGCGATGCCCGCCGACCGGCTCGCGACGTACCTCAACGCGCCGTTCGAGCGCGTCGCCGACGACCTCCCCGAGTGGCACCTCTCGATGCACGTCGCGCCGAACCTCGACCACGTCGAGACGCTGCCGTTCCTCCTCGACCGGCTGGCGCTCGTCTACCCGCCCGAGACCGCCGCACTGGAGAGCAAGGAGTTGCTGGAGCGCACGCTCGACGACTTCTACCGCGGGCCGCCCGGCCCCGTCGCCACCGTCGAGATGCTGAAACCGAAGCTCCGCGACGGCCGCTGGCAGGGCTGGCTCGCTGACGGCACGCCCATCGACGTGTTCAAGAGCCAGCCCGCGGCCTACCGTAACTACCTCGATTACCGCCGTGAATCGAGCGACGAGCTGTCGGTCGCCGTAGTGCTCAACGACCGCAGCATGACCGGCGAGCACGAGGCGGTCGCGGACGTCTACGAGGCCCACGCCGAGTCGCTACCGATGGACGTCACCTTCTTCGAGGACCTCACCCGGACGGAGCTCGCGGGCGTGCTCGGCGACCACTACGAGTTCCTCCACTACATCGGCCACTGCGAGGTCGAAGGGCTGCGCTGTGCGGACGGCAACCTCTCCGTTGAGGACGTCCCGGAGACGAACGTCGAGACGTTCTTCCTGAACGCTTGCGGCTCCTACTACGAGGGCGTCGACCTCGTGGAGCGCGGGAGCGTCGCGGGCGCGGTGACGCTGCGGAAGGTGCTGGACGAGCAGGCCGCGAAGGTCGGCACCGCGTTCGCGGAGCTGCTCGTTCACGGCTTCCCCATCGAGACTGCGCTCCGGCTCGCGCGCCGGCGCATCCGGATGGGGAAAGACTACGCAGTGGTCGGCGACGGCATGCAGACGCTCTCCCGGACGGACGGCGACGGCGCGAAGGTCGCGCACGTCGAACGCGACGGTACGGGCACCTGCGAGGTCACGTACGAGTCCGTCGCGGCAGACGGCCACGGCTGCTGGTACGACGTCGACGCGGCCGCCGCGTCGGGCCCGCGACTCTGTGGGAATCCGACCGAGTTCGAGCTGCCCGCGGCCGAACTCGCGAGGCTGTTCGCGGACGCCGACCACCCGGTCGTCGTGGACGGCGAGTTCTATTGGTCCGACGAGGCCGCGACGCTCCTCGAACCGAGTTCCGCGAAGACCTGAAACGGGCGAGAGTCGCCGATAGCGCGCGATTCTCGCGGTTTTACTGACTCGTTGTCCGGTAAAATTAAATACGTCGTGACCCTACACCCACACAGAGATGTCACAGAATCTACTGGGGACGAGCGTGGACGACGTCGTCCGCACCGTCCTCGACGCCGAACCCGGCGAGCTGTTCGTCGTGAACCCCGCCGGCGAGACCGTCGAGGAACTCGTCGACGTCGCCAACGCCTACGAGGGGGCGCTCCCGTCCATCCGACTGCTCGGCGACGAGCGCACGCTGAAGGACGTGATGGACGACTTCATCGTCGCGAGCAACGCCGCGAACCTCGTCGAAGCCGACGCGCTGGAACTGCGCGTGTTCGACGGCGACGCGCGCTCGTCGATGCTCGTCACGGCGGACCGCACGGTCGCGCTCGTGGAGGTCGGCGGCCTCGTCGGCGGCCTCACCACCGACGACGCCGAGTTCGCCGAGACCGCCTACGACGCCGTCGCCGACGACTGGGCCGACGCCGAGCAGTTCACGCTCCGCACGCCCGCCATCGACCGCGTCCGCCAGACGCTCGACGACGACATCAGCCCCGAGGTCGAGGAGGACTTCGAGAGCGTCCTCGCATCCATGGAGACCGCCCGCGGCGACGGCGACGGCCTCGACGAAGTCACCGTCAGCCTGCTGGTCGCCGCGAAGAACCGCGAACTCCTCTACGACATCAGCAAGTGGGGCGAGGACGTCGGCATCGCGTCGAAAGCGACGTTCTCCCGCACGAAGACGAAGCTCGAAGACCTCGGGCTCATCGACACCGAGAAGGTCCCCATCGACGTCGGTCGGCCGCGCCTCCGCCTGAAGCTCGCCGACGAACGCCTCGAAGACGCGCCGCCCGCGGAACTCGCGAACGTCGCCCAGTCGGTCCTCTCGTAAGCCTTCCGCCGAATCCCGTACTGTTTTCCCCTCGTCTCCCCACCCCGTAGCTATGCTACTGGAGGAGTCGCCGTGACCGTCGCCGTCGTCGGCGACGGCCCGGCCGTCGAAGCCGTCCGAGACGCGCTCGCGGACGTCGACGCCGCTGTCGAAGCTACGGACGTCGCTGGTGTCGCCGATGCGGAGTTCGCTGTCGTCGTCGGCGTCGCCGGCTCCGGCGGGTTCGGCACCGCCAACGAACACGCCCGGAATGGGGACACGCCGCTGCTCACCGTCGAAGTCGGCGGGCTCGGCGGCCGCCCGCTCGCAGACGTCGACGCGGGCGTCTCCTTGCTCGCTCCGGAGGGGCCGTGTTTCGAGTGTTTGGCGGCGCGCGTGACCGCGACGGGCCACGAACCGGCGGAATCGCCGAGCGCCGACCGGAGTGCGGTACGGCTCGCCGGTGCGCACGCCGGCCGCCTCGCTGTCGACGCGCTCCGCGGGAACGCCACACCCGGAACCGTCCTCGAACTCCCGCACGCCGAGCGGACGCTCGCGCCCGTCCCGAACTGTTCGTGTGCGGACGACGGCCCGAACGACGACCTTCCGCTGGACGACGAGGACCGGTCGCTGGACGACGCGCTCGCCGCCGCCGAACCGCTCGTCGACGACCGCGTCGGCGTGCTCTCGGCGGTCGGCGAACGCGAGTCGTTCCCCGCGCCGTACTACCTCGCGGTCGGCACCGACACGTCGCCGTTCAGCGACGCCGAAGCCTCGACGCAATCAGCGGGCGTCGCCGCTGACTGGAACGCCGCCTACATGAAGGCCGTCGGCGAAGGGTTCGAGCGCTACGCCGCCGGCGTCTACCGCACTGACAACTTCGAGACTGCGCCCATCGACCACGACGACGCCGTCCCGCCCGAGCGCTTCGTCCGCCCCGAAGATGCTGTCGACGAGACGGACGAACTCGAGTGGGTGCGTGGCGAACATCTCGACTCGGGCGCCGCGGCGCTGCTCCCCGCGGACCGCGTCGTCTTCCCGCCGCCCGAGG
>CAXREU010000104.1:0-25840 GCA_964229715.1 Halobacterium sp. | reverse complement strand
GCGTTGCCCGAGCCCTTGTCCTCGGCTTCGACGTTCACGATGCCGTCGGCGTCGACGAACTCCTCGTCGTCGCCGTCAGCGCCCGCACCGGGGCCCGCGCCGCCCATGCCGGCACCGGCGCCGCCGGCGCCCGCCTGGGCTTCCTGCTGGTAGGCCTGCTTGCCGATTTCCTGCAGGGTCTTGCTGAGGGACTCGGTCGCCTCTTCGAGCTCGTCGGGGTCGACGTCATCCTCGTCGAGGAGGTCTTGGACGTTCTCGATTTCCTCGTTCACGTCGGCTTCGAGGTCCTCGTCGACGAGCTCCTCGTTCTCCTCGAGGAGGCTGTTCGCGCGCTGAATCGCGGTTTCGGCGTCGTTGCGCGCTTCGATGCGCTCGCGGCGCTGCTCGTCCTCTTCGGCGTGCTGTTCGGCTTCCTCCTGCATCTCCTCGATTTCCTCGTCGCTGAGGCCGACGCCGCCCTCGATGGTGATGGACTCGGCGTTGCCCGAGCCCTTGTCCTCGGCTTCGACGTTCACGATGCCGTCGGCGTCGATTTCGAACGTAACCTCGATTTCGGGAGTGCCCGCGGGTGCCGGCGGGATGCCCGTGAGCTGGAAGTCACCGAGCAGCTCGTTCTCGTTGGCGATTTCCCGCTCGCCCTGGAAGACGCGAATCTGGACGCTCGTCTGGTTGTCCGCGGCGGTCGTGAACACCTTCGACGCCTCCGTCGGGATGGCGGTGTTCTTCTCGATGAGGCGCTCGAAGAGCCCACCCTTCACTTCGATGCCGAGCGAGAGCGGGGTGACGTCCACGAGCACGATGTCGTCGACTTCGCCGGAGAGCACGCCGCCCTGGACGGCCGCGCCGAGCGCGACAGCTTCGTCGGGGTTGACGTTCTTCTTCGGCTCCTGGCCGACGAGCTCCTCGACTTTCTCCTGGACCTGGGGCATCCGCGTGGAGCCACCGACCAGGATGACTTCGTCGATGTCGTTCTTCGAGAGACCGGCGTCCTCGAGGGCCTGCTCCGTCGGGCCGACGGTGCGCTCGATGAGGCCCGCGGTGAGGCTCTCAAACTTGGCGCGCGTGATGTCCTGTTCGAGGTGGACTGGACCCGAGTCGGTCGCCGTCACGAACGGGAGGTTGACGGTCGTCTCCTTCCGCGAGGAGAGTTCGATTTTGGCTTCCTCGGCGGCGTCCTTGAGCCGCTGGAGGGCCTGCTCGTCGTCGCGCAGGTCGATGCCGTGGTCGTTCTCGAACTCGTCGGCGAGGTAGTCGATGATGGCCTGGTCCCAGTCGTCGCCACCGAGGTCGTTGTCCCCGTTGGTCGCGACGACCTCGTAGACGCCGCCGCCGAGGTCGAGGATGGAGACGTCGAAGGTGCCGCCGCCGAGGTCGTAGACGAGGACGGTCTGGTCCTGGTCCTCGTCGAGTCCGTAAGCCATCTACGCCGCGGTCGGCTCGTTGACGATGCGCTCGACCTCGAAGCCCGCGATTTCGCCGGCGTCCTTCGTCGCCTGGCGCTGCTTATCGTTGAAGTACGCGGGGACCGTGATGACGGCCTTCTCGACGTCCTGGCCGAGGTACTCCTCGGCGTCGTGCTTGATTTTCTGGAGAATCATCGCCGAAATCTGCTCCGGCGTGTACTCCTCGCCGTCGAGTTCGACCGTGTAGTCCTCGCCAATGTGGCGCTTGATGGACGCGACGGTCTGCTCGGAGTTCTGGACGGCCTGGTTCTTCGCGGGTTTCCCGATGAGGCGCTCGCCGTCGTCGAACGCGACCACCGACGGCGTCGTCCGGTCGCCTTCGCTATTGACGATGATTTCGGGGTCTCCACCTTCCATCACCGCGAACGCGCTGTTCGTGGTGCCGAGGTCGATGCCCAAAATCTTCTCACTTGCCATGTTACCCGTGTGTAAGCCGCGTTTTCCCTTTAAGCCTTGCTAGTGACACCGAGTACCACGAACGAGAAGGTCGCCGCAGTCTTGCGATTTCGACGACTACCGGAAAAACCGGCCGGCGGATTTATCACGAACCGGTGGGCTATCGGTGCGCCATCTATCGAAAAGCCGTTCGCGCGTCCGGACTCAGTCGTCGGACCCGTCGCTGACCGTGACCTGCGCGGGCCGGAGCACTTTCCCGCCCATCTCGTAGCCCGAGCGGTAGACGTCCGCGACCGTGCCCTCGGGCTGGTCGCTGTCCACGCGCATCATCACTTCGTGGCGCTGCGCGTCGACGTCCTCGCCGGCGGACGGCGCAATCTCGGAGACGCCCTCCGCGTCGAGCACGCGGTCGAACTCCTTGCGCGTGAGCTTCACGCCCTCGCGGAGGCTGTCCACGTCCCCGGACTCCTCGTCGAGTGCGCGTCCGAGGTTGTCCCGCACGTCCAGCAGGCGCTCCACGAGGTCCTCCGTCGCGCGCTCCCGGATGTCCTCCTGGCGCTGCTTCGCGCGCTGCTTGTAGTTCTGGAAGTCCGCCTGCTTGGCCTGCAGCCGCTCCGTCAGGTCCTCAACTTCGGCTTCCGCCTCGGCGAGGTCGTCCTCCAGTTCCGCGACGCGGGCTTCGAGGTCCGCGACCTCGTCGCCGAGTTCCTCGTCGTGCTCGCGGACGCGCTCGGCCAGCGACTGCTTGCTGGCGTCCTCGGCGTCGGCAGCCTGCTCGGCGTCGTTGCTCATGTGCGAGGGAAACGGATACTCGCGTTTACGGATTTCGGGACGCCCGCGACCGACGGCGAAACGGCTACGTTGCACCGCTCCGACGAGCCACCGTGAGCGATGACGACTTCGAGTTCACGACGCAGGGAATCGCCGGCGGCGTCGGCCTCGGCGTGGGTCTCGGTGTGGCGATGGCGCTCGCGCTGGACAGCCTCGCGCTCGGCGTTGCGCTCGGACTCAGTTTCGGGCTGTCGATGGCGCTCGCGCTCAGCGCCGCCGAGTCCGACGACTAATTAGCATCCGCTTCCTACGTCCGCGCGTGACAGTCCGGCTGGCGTTCGAGGACGGCACGCTCCGCGTCGAGCACGACGGCGACGGCCCGCCCACTGACGGCGTCGCCAGCCTGCCCGGCGTCGAGTACGACGAGCGCACGGAGACGGGGCGAGCGTCCGCGATAGCCTACGCCGACCTCATCGAGCACCTCGACGCACGCGAGATTCCCTACGAGGACGACGCGCTCCACGCCGACACCCTTACGGTCGAATCCGCGTACGAACTCCGCGACTACCAGCAGGACGCCCTCGACGCGTGGACCGGCAACGACCGCTGCGGGGTCTCCGGGAGCGACGCGACCGTGGGCTCGCAGCGACGTAGTCGCTGGGGCGTGCTCGAACTCCCGACTGGCTCCGGGAAGACGGTCATCGGCCTGAAGGCCATCGAGGCGGTCGGCCAGTCTGCGCTCGTCGTGGTGCCGACCATCGACCTGCTGACGCAGTGGAAGCGCGAACTCGCCACCGAGTTCGACTGCGACATCGGGCAACTGGGTGGCGGCGAGCAAGAAGTCGGGTCGATTACGGTCGCGACCTACGACTCCGCGTACCTCCGCGCGGACGACCTCGGCGACCGGTTCGGACTCGTCGTCTTCGACGAAGTCCATCACCTCGGCGGCGAGGAGTTCCAGAACATCGCGCGCTTACTCGTCGCGCCCGCTCGCCTCGGCCTGACGGCGACGTTCGAGCGCCCGGACAACGCCCACGAGGTCGTCGCGGACCTCGTCGGCGACGTCGTCTACCGGCTCTCCGCGGACGACCTCGCGGGCGACCACCTCGCGGAGTACGACGTCAAGCGCCTCGAAGTCCCGCTCACGGCCGAGGAGCGCGAGCGCTACGAGGCCGCGCAGGGGACGTTCACGGACTACCTCCAGCAGTCGAACGTCCAACTGCGCTCGGGCAGCGACTACCAGGAACTCGTGAAGCGCTCCGGGAACGACCCGCGAGCGCGGGAGGCGCTGCTGGCGAAGCAGCGCGCGCGCCGCATCGTCCGCGAGAGCGACGCGAAAGTCCAGCGCCTCGAAGGCATCCTCGACCGCCACCGCCGCGACCGCGTCATCGTATTCGCGGCGTCGACGGACCTCGTCTACCGGCTCTCCGAGCAGTTCCTGCTACCCGCCATCACGCACGAGACGGGCGCCAGTGAGCGCCGGACTATCCTGGAGAAGTTCCGGAGCGGCGACTACTCGCGGGTCGTCACGGCGAACGTCTTAGACGAAGGCGTGGACGTGCCGGACGCGAACGTCGCGGTGGTGTTCGCGGGCAGCGGCAGCGAGCGCGAGTTCACGCAGCGCCTCGGGCGCGTGCTCCGGCCGAAGGAGGACGGCGGGCGCGCGCTGCTGTACGAACTCGTGAGCGCCGACACCGCGGAAGAACGGGTCGCCGACCGCCGCCGCTAGTCCTCGACGAGGTCCGTGTTCCAACTGGCGTTCGTAACCTCGTCGTACGCGACGTCGTACTCGACGCGCACGACGGTCGTCTCGTTCGGGCCGAGTGTGACCTCCCGGACGCGCGTGTAGGCCTCGTCGTCAAACTCCGTGTTGACGTACAGCGTCCCCGACGCCTCGCGGCCGGAGGGGTTGCTGACCGTGACGACGACCACGACGTTGCCGTTCTCGTTTTCCTCGTAGGTGGACTCGGTGACCGTCAACCCGGCTTGACCGTCGCCGGTTCGCAGGCAGCCCGCGAGCGGGAGGGCGACGCTCGCGGCGGCCGTCCGTCGGAGCAGCGTCCGCCGGTTCATACGTCTCGGTCCGGGCGTACCGGCAAGAATCTTCTGTATCCTTTTGTGCGCGCGCCGCCAACCGCCGAGCGTGCTGACGAAAGACCTCCTGCGAGTATCCCGGGCGGGCGGCGGCTACCAGCCGCAGTTCGCCGGCGAGGACGACGAGGCGCTCGCGGCGCGCGTGCGTGGGACCTTCCCGGGGCACGGCGGCGAGGAGCGCGCCGACCTCCGCGAGTCGCTGACCGCCCTGGAGCAGGAGGCACGCGACTTCAAACTCGTGCGCGGGCTCGCGCACCTCGTCGAGCGAGACGCGACGTTCGAGGTCGAATCCGCCGTGGACCCGCGGTCGGCGCGCCGCGCGGCGTTCGCGGCCGCCGAGGACGTGGGCGTCGTCCCCGCCGACGAGCGCGAGCGAGCGCTCTCCGAGGCTGCCGACGGCTTCCCAGGCGACGTGACGCCCGACGAACTCGCCGACTCGCTGTACGCCGACCGCGAGACTCGCGAGGTGCTCACGGAGGTCGCCTCGCGCTGGACGCCCGCGTCGCTGGTCGCCCAGTACAACCTCTCACTGGCGCAGACCGCGCTGTTCGACGCGACCGAACTCCGGGTTCGCTCCTCGGACCCGCGGCGGCTCGTCTCCGCGGTGAAGCGCCTCGGCCTCCTGTACGAGGTGATTCCCGTCGAGGACGGCGAGGGCCGCGAGGTCGTGCTCCCGGGCCCGGACGCGCTGTTCCAGCGCTCGCGGCGGTACGGCACGCGGTTCGCGCGCGTCCTCCGGACGGTCGCGAAAGGCGATGACTGGCGAATCGAAGCCACCATCGACGACCGCGGCCGCGAGCGCCTGCTCGAACTCTCCGCGGGCGACCTCGACGTGCCCGACGCCGACCCCGTCACCGACGTGGAGTACGACAGCGGCGTCGAACGCGAGTTCGCCGCGCGCTTCCAGTCACTGGACTTGGACTGGGAGCTCGTCCGCGAGCCGGACGTGCTCGCGGCGGGCGACCGCCTGATGGTGCCGGACTTCGCGTTCGACTACGCGTTCGACGACGAGCGCGTCTACTTCGAGATTATGGGGTTCTGGACGCCCGAGTACGTCGAGAAGAAGCTCTCCCAACTGGACGCCACCGACGAGACACTCCTCGTAGCCGTGGACGCCAGCCTCGGCGTCGGCGAGGACATTGAGTCCCGCGACCACCGCGTCGTCGAGTACACGGGCTCCGTGCGCGTCAAGGACGTCGTGGACGCCCTCCGCGACCTCGAGGCCGACCTCGTCGCCGAATCCGCGGCTGCGCTCCCGGACGAACTCGTGCCCGACGCGGACGCACTCACGCTCGCCGACCTCGCGGCGTCCCGCGGCGTCAGCGGGGACGCCATCGAGGACGTGGACTTCCCCGAGCACGAACTCGTGGGTCGAACGCTCGTCCGACCCGACGTGTTGGACGACGTGGCCGCGGAACTGGAGGCAGGCATGTCGAAAGACGACGCCGAGGCTGTCGCAGAGGACTACGGTATCGACGACGCGAGCGCGCTGTTCTCCCGGCTCGGCTACCGCGTCGAGTGGGAGGGATTGAGTGGCGGGACGCTCCGCGAGAAAGACTGATTAGAGGTCCCGGCGGTTGCCCTTCGGCACCATCGACTTGAGGTCGCCGTACGTGTAGAGGCCGACGCCGATGGGTTCGACGTCGCCCGCGAGTTCGTGCGCGACGACGAGGTAGCCCCAGTCGCCGTCCCACTCTATCTCCTGCTCCTCGCCGGCGACGAAGCGCTTCGCGGGCTCCTCGTCGAGCACGAGCACGTTCTGTTCGGCGTCGCGGCCGAACCGCTGGACGGCGTCGGTCGTGGGCTTCCAGTGCTCCTGCCGCGTGCGCAGGATTTTCAGGCCGAGCGCCTCGACGGGCACCGGCTCCCCGGGGTCGTAGGGGAGCGCCCAGACCTTCCCCTTGCCCTTCTCCCAGAACGTGTACTCGTCGAAGGTGTCCTCGGGGACGGCGAACCGGTCGACCCACCAGTCCACGACGGCCCCGCGGGTCGGCCGACCTTTGACCGTCCGGTCGGCGTCCGTCTCGGGGAGGCGGTCGAACTGGCCGCTCCTGTTCCGGCGGAAGTAGTCGACACCGCTGTCACCGCCGCCCTCGCTGGAACCGCGGTCGTCGTCAGTCACGCCGTCACCTCCAGTTTCGCGGCGAAGAACCCGCCCGTATCGTTCTGGTGGGGGTAGTAGCGGCGCGTCTTCGTCAGCGAGTCGTCGTACGTCTCGTCGTTCCACTCCGTGATGCCGGGCGAGGATTCGAGGCCGGTGTCGAACTCGACGAGCCGACAGTCGCCGTCGGCGAGGGCGCTGTCGACGACGGCCTCGTTCTCTTCGGGGGCGAACGTGCACGTGGAGTACACCACGGTCCCGCCCTCGCGAGTGAGTTCGATGGCGCGGGAGAGAATGTCCGACTGGAGCGCACCGAGATTCCGGCTGGCACTCGCCCCCGCGCCGTCGAGGGCGTCGGCGTTCTTGCGGACGGTGCCCTCGCAGGTGCAGGGCGCGTCGACGAGCGCGCGGTCGAAGGCGTCGACGTTCGGAAACGGGTCGAGCGTCGCGCGGCGAGCGTCCGTGTTCGTCACCGCCGCGCACGTGACGCCGAGGCGGTCGCAGTTCCCCCGCAGTGCGGAGAGGCGGCCGAGGTTGTCGTCGTTCGCGACGACCAGCCCCTCGTCGTTCATCTCTGCCGCAATCTGGGCGGTCTTCCCGCCGGGCGCGGCACACGAGTCCCAGACGACCTCCCCCGGTTGCGGATTGAGAATCGCGGGCGGCACGGCCGACACTTCCTCCTGGCCGTGAATCCAGCCGTGGACGTAGGGCCACGTGTTCCCCGGTTTGCCGGTGGCGACGCCCAGCACGTCGCTGTTCCAGTCGCGGCCGTAGACGTCGACGCCCTCGGCTTCGAGGGCGTCGACCACGCGGTCCCGGGTCGCCTTGATCGAGTTGACCCGGACCGTCGGGGGGAGGTGGCGTTCGCAGGCGTCGAGGAACGCGTCGAAGTCCTCGATTATCGGCTCGTATCGCGAGAGCGCGTCCATTACCGCCTCGTAGGGCCGACGGGCGCTTGTGGGTTACGCTCGCCGCCGGCCGATTCGTCGCGCGCCGCCCCCGACTTTAAGCCGTCTCCGGGAGTCGGTGCACTCATGGCGAGCATTCGCATCAAAACGGAGTTCGACCTCGATGACCCGACGCTCGTCGAGGGCCTGCCGGGCGTCGGCCTCGTCGGCAAAATCGCGACCGACCACCTCGTCGACGCCTTCGACATGGAGTACGTCGCGAGCGTGGACTGCCAGAACATCCCCCGCGTCTCAGTCTACGAGGAGGGCGCGCGCGACGTCCGCCCGCCGGTCCGACGGTACGCCGACGAGTCGCGGGACCGGCTCGCGCTCCAGTCCGACGTGCCGCTGGCCCGCGACGCGGGCGGCGAGTTCGCGGACTGCATCACCGAGTGGCTCGAGGACAACGACGCCACGCCGCTGGACCTCAGCGGCCTCCCGATGCAGAACCTCGACCCTTCGAACGTTCCCGAGGTGTTCGGTATCGCCAGCGGCGACGCCGCTGCACGGCTCGACGACCACGACATCGGGACGCCGCCCGAACGCGGACTCGTCAGCGGCCCCACGGGCGCGCTCATCAACCGCGCGGCCGAGAGCGACATCGACGCCATCGGCCTCGTCGTCGAGTCCGACCCGCAGTTCCCCGACCCTGCGGCCTCCAAGCGCCTCCTCGACGACGCCATCGAACCGCTCGCCGGCATCGAAGTCTCCACGGAGAAACTCGTCGAGGAGGCCGAGCAGATTCGCGAACAGAAGAAGCGTCTCGCCGAGCGCATGCAGGAAGCCGAGGAAGAGGAGTCCACGCAGGCGCGCCCGATGCGGATGTTCCAGTAGCGCCCCGCTGCGCCCCCTTGAGTCGCATTCGTGACACGACAGCGGTAGTCTCAAGGGGTGTGGCCGCTTCTATCCGAGGACCCAGCAGATGGATTCAGCCGCCCAACTCGTGGTGCTCTTCGTGGACGACGACTCCGTCCGTGGTGACGCCGCAGCTGCTCACCTCGAACGTGCCGACCCGAACGTCGTGGCGCGGACAGCGACGACCGCCGCCGACGCTATCGCCGCCGTCACCGACGGCGGTATCGACTGCGTCGTCAGCCGGTGGGGGATGACCAACGTTGACGGCGTCACGTTCCTCGAGACGCTCCGCGCCAGCCACCCCGACCTCCCGTTTGTCCTGCTCGCGGCCGACGGCACGGAGGAAGTTGCAAGCGACGCCGTCGCCGCGGGCGTTACCGAGTACGTGACCGTGGACGCTCGCGCCGGACCGGACGAACGGCTCGCAGGCCGCGTCCGCTCGGCCGTCGAGCGAGCGCGCACCACCCGCACTGGCGTCACCGACCCGGAACGCGTCCGGGTCGCGCTCGATGCCGCGCCCGACGCCATCCTCGTCGCCGTCGACGGCGCATTCGTGTACGCGAACGACGCGGCGGTCGACCGTTTCGGCGCCGACACACCCAGCGACCTCGTCGGCGAACCAGTCTCCGTAGTTGCGTCGTCGGGGAACGACGCCGCCGTCGCTACGTTCAGTGCCGAGACCGGCTTCGACACCAGTTGGGTGACGCTTCGCACGCTCGACGGGGAGTCGTTCACTGCGACGGTCACCGGCCGCGAGATTCCGTGGGGCGAGCGACACGGAGTCGTGGCGGTCGTCCACGACGCTACGGCGGACACCGCGCGCACCCGCATGCAGTCTCGTTACCGCGCGGCGTTCGAGGAAGCGATGGACGCGATGGTCGTCGCCGACGACGACGGCCGCTACGTCGACGCGAATGAGAGCGCCTGCGAGCTGTTTGGCGTGCCACGCGAGGAACTCCTCGGCCGCCATGTCGCCGAGTTCGCGCCCGACGACTTCGACTTCGAGGCGGCGTGGGCGGACTTCGAAGCCGACGCGACGGACGTGGGCTCGTTTCCGCTCGTTCGCCCGGACGGCGAGCAGCGGCTCGTGGAGTACGCCGCGACCGCCGACATCGTTCCCGGCGAGCATCTCTCCGTGCTCCGCGACATCACCGAACGCACCCGTCTTCGGGAAGCCCTCCAGACCGAGCAGGAAGCGCTCCGCGAGATGTACCGCATCACCGCCGACCGCGACGCCGACTTCGAGGCGAAGCTCGGCGACCTCCTCGACCTCGGGCGCGACCTCCTCGACGTCCCCTACGGCTTCCTCACGGAAATCGCGGACGACACCCAGCGCGTCGTCCAGTCCCGCGGCGGCCACCCGCTGCTCCAGCCCGGCGAGCGCTGCCCGCTGTCGGAGGCCTACTGTCGGAAGACGCTCACGCGGGACGACATCGTCACCGTCCAGAACGCGGTCGCGGAGGGATGGAGCGACGACCCCGCCTTCGAGCGCTTCGGGCTCGGCTGCTACGCCGGCGCCGAAATCGTCGTCGACGGCGACACCTACGGGACGTTCTGCTTCGCGGACACCGAACCCCGCGAGGAGCCGTTCACCGAGACCGAGCGCACGTTCGTCGAGCTGATGGCGCGGTGGGCGAGCTACGAAATCGAGCAGCGCCGCGCGACCGAACGCCTCCGCCGCCAGAACGACCGCCTGGAGGAGTTCGCGTCGATGGTCAGCCACGACCTCCGGAGCCCGCTCAACGTCGCCCGCGGCTACCTCGACCTCGCGCGCGAGGAAGGCGACCCCGAGCAGTTCGACCGCGCCAGCGACGCCCTCGACCGCATGGAGCGCATCATCAGCGACGTCCTCTACCTCGCTCGCGAGGGCGAGGAAATCGGCGAGACCGAACCCGTCAACCTCCGCGAGGCCGCCGGCGCGTCGTGGGATGTCGTCGACGCCGGCGCCGCCGGACTGACGCTCGCCGACGACCTCGGTGCCGTCGTCGCGGACCGCGACCGCCTCTGCCAGCTACTGGAGAACCTCTTCCGGAACGCGATCGAGCACGCCGGTCCGGACGTCACCGTTCGCGTCGTCCCGACCGCCGACGGGTTCGCCGTCGAGGACGACGGTCCCGGCCTCCCGGTGAACAGCCGCGACGACCTCTTCGAGCGCGGCTACACCACCGACGAGGACGGCACCGGCTTCGGCCTCTACATCGTCCGCAAAATCGCAAGCGCCCACGGCTGGACGGTCGCCGCGGTCGACGCCGACGGCGGCGGCGCGCGCTTCGAGTTCTCCGGCGTCGACCGCGGCGCGACAGTCACCCAGTAGTCGGCCGCCGTCAGCGGCGTGCTGCGTGCTGTCAGCGTCGATTCCCCGCTCGTGGAGTGGGTGGTGTATGGGATATACCGGCGTGAAACCATTCGAAATAATATGAGTAAGTTATCACTACTGATAGCTCTCGGCATATATTTATTGGCGGTGACTCCCGCGTCGCGAACATGCCCCCATCAGACTGGGGCGAAGGGCACACTGACTCGGTTCCGACCGCGCTCGAGGACGCGACGGTCCTGTTCGTCACCAACTTCGACGACGTCGAAGCGGACCTCGACGCGTCGCTACCGGACGTCACGACGGCCTTCGCCGCCAGCACACCGGACGCGTACGCCACCTTCGACGAGACGACCGCCGTCGTCTGTCTGTTCGACAACCTCCTCGACGAGGCGTTCGAGGCATTCCGAACTGACGTCTTAGTCCGCCAGCCGTTCTGCCAGTTCGTCGTGGTCAAATCACAGCCGCTGGCGAACGAACTTGTCGACGGCTACGACGTCGTCCTCGACGGCCCCGTCTCAGGCTCCCGCCTCCGGTCGGTCATCCGCGAGCGCGTCGTCTACGCGACGTACAGCACGACTCTCCAGGAGTACTACCATCTCAACGCCAGAGTGGCTGCGCTCTCGCGGTTTCACGACGGCGACCCGTCCATCCCGGAGTACATCTCCAGTCGACTCCAGCACCTACGCCCGCAGCTCCAAGCCCTCCAGGCCGGGCTGACCGAACGCCAGCTACGCGAGATTTCCGAGACCGTCGAACAGCACAAAGCGTACGTGAATCAGCCGACCAAGCACTCCGACGCGTCGAAGCAGTCGAAGTACCACCCGGACACGTGCCCCGCGTGCGGCGTCGTCTGGGGCGACGACCACGGGAACGAACTCGGACGCGGGTTCGATGTCATCGGTGCCGGGGTCTGGAAGTGCACGCACTGCGCCGAAATCGTCCACGACCTCCACGACAGCAACCAGAGTATCACCAAGTGGTGAGCTTGGCAGGCTCAGAGTGTCGGTAGAATCGAAGAAGTGCACCGACCGGGATTTGAACCCGGGCCATGAGCTTGGAAGGCTCAGGTCCTAGCCACTAGACCATCGGTGCTCACTACGTTCACACGGTGCATCGACGAACTTCGTTCGTCTCAACATCGGTGCGCTGCGCTTCGCTCACACCGCGGCTCGTACGCCGCCGGTGCTCATGTGTCAGTTCCTGCCCGTCGCTTAAGGGCGTTACTCTTCGCCGTGGACGACGGCGTAGCAGTTCCCGCTGGCGGTGAACGTTTCATCGACAGCGAGCGCGCTCGCTCGGAGGTCTGCGCGGAACTCCTCGGGGCTGTAGACGTGGTAGAAGCGCGGGACTGTCTCGCCGCCGGGGAGCGTCCAGTCGACGGTGGTGTCAAAACTCTCCTCGCGGTCGAACTTGTCGTGGGTGGTGCTCCACGCGCTCACGAGGGCGTCGCCGGCCGCGGTGAGCACGCGCGCGAGTTCGTCGAGGCTGGCGACGCGGGCCTCGCGGTCCGGGAGGTGGTGGATGGTCGCGATGTACACCGCGAGATCCGCAACGTCAGTGGCGAGCGGGAGGCGTTCGGCGTCGCCGGCGACGAGGTCCGCGTCGAAGCCGTGGACGGCGGCACGCTCGCGCGCTTCGGCGAGGAGGCCGCGGCTCGCGTCCACGCCGCCCGCGCGGTCGGCGTTCGCCGCGAGCAGTTCGGTGTGGCGGCCGTTCCCGCAGCCGACGTCGACGGCGACGCTGCCGGTGCGGTCGGCGAGGAACTCCTCGATCTCCGGCCACGGGTACTCGCGGGTCTTCGAGAAGTGCTCGGCGATGCGGTCGTAGGTGTGGTGGATGTCGGTAGTGTCAGTCACGAGAATCACCCGAGAATGAGGAAGGTGCCGTACGCGAGCGCGAGCATCAGCGTGGCGTGTTTCGCGCCGGCCTTCACGCTCCCCTGTCCCATCTGGCCGGCGACGAGCCCCGAGCAGACCGCCTGCACGAGTCCCGTGTGGAAGAACACGAGGCTGTAGGCGTCCTTCGTCGCTTGCGTGAGGTTGGCCGTCCGCGAGAACGCGCCCGAGCCACCGCCGCCGGGGAGCCCGTCGGTGGGCGCGGCGGACTCCACCACCGGGATGTTCGGGATGAAGATGACGTCGAGCGCGACGATGATGGCGAGGAACACGAAGAACGCGATGTAGATGACGACGAGGTACGTCAGCAGTTCGCTGCGGCGGTCGCGTTCGAGGCGCCGCGTCGCCTTCGCTTCGTTGGCGGCGATGCGCAGCACGGGGCCGAGGTCGCCGCTGGCGTGCATCGCGTTCGTCGTCAACGTCACGACCCGCGAGATGGCGGGGGTGTCCGTCCGGTCGCGGAAGCGGCCGAGGGCGTGCTCGATGCGCGCGCCCCACTGCACGTCCGCCCACGTGCGTTCCAGTTCCGTGGTGAGCGCGCCCAGGTCGCTGCCGACGACGCGCCCGAAGCTCTGGACGACCGGCATCCCCGCCTCGTTCGTGGACGCGAAGCGGTCGAGGAAGTCCGGGACGTCCGCCTCGATGGCTTTCACGCGGCGCCGGTGGAGTTCGTACGCGACCGTGAACGTCCCGAGCACGAACAGCGCGGCGTGCACGAGCGGGCCGTCGTACGCCGCGAGGTCGGTGGCACCTGCCGTCGCGAGCGGCCACCACCGGGCGACCAGGTAGAACGCGGCGACCGGGACGGTGCCGTACAGCAGGACGGTCGGCGATTCGTGGACGACCGACACCGGATTCCGCAGCCGGTAGAGTATCGGCCGCAGCGTCTCGTAGACGTGGAGGCGCTCCCGGTTGAGCGCCGACGACGCGCCGGCCGTCTGGCCGCCGTCCGTGCGCGCGTTCGACGACCGCCGCGAGATGGACTGGAAGCGCAGCTCTGTCTCCGACGTTTCCCCTTCGACGCCGGTCGTACCGCCCGTCGCGGTCTCGGTGATGCTGTCGAGGTAGACGACGAACCCGAACGTCGCCATCGGAATCAGCAGGTACGTGGTGAACTGCAGGAACGTCAGCGTGTCCCCGAGCGTGAGCCCGACGACGACGAGAATCGTGATGAGGAACAGCGGGCCGGCGACCAGCAGCGTGACATAGGCTTCCGCGAGCGTCGCGAGCAGTTCGAGGAACTGTTCCTGTTGGGCTTCGGCTTCCTCGGCGTAGTAGTCGTACTGGCGCTTGAGGAACCCGGGGAGGTCGCGGCCGCTCTGGAGGACGCTCGTGAGGTTCTCGGCGAACTCCGAGAGTTCCTCGCTGGGCGTGCGCTGGCCGAGCCGCCCGAGCGCGCGCAGGATGTCCGCCCCGAACATGTCGACGTCCTTGACGGCGACGGCCATTTCCTCGGCGCTCTCCCCGTAGACCTCGCGGTTGCGCGCGAGAATCCGTAACACCTCTGGGAGCGCCATGCCGCTCCGCGAGAGCGCGTAGAGGAACGCGACGGTGCGCTCCATGGACGCGTCGATGCGGCGCTCGCGCTCGCCCGCCCGGTAGCTCGGCATCGACCACCGGAACTGGTAGACCGCGTACGCCGTGAGCACGCCTAGCGTCGCGCCCGAGGCGAGAAAGAGCACGAACAGCTCGCCCGGAGAGAAGCTACTGACCCCCTCCACGAACAGCCCCTGCACGACGGCAGGGAACTGCGCCTGGAGGCTCTCAGGGGCGGTCCCGAGGAACACGAGCACGCTCGCGACGAGGTAGACGCCGAGGATGCTACCGGCGAGCGCCGCGACCGTCGCGTAGAAGAACGTCCGCGCGGCGTACAGCCGGTACGTCTGGGCGACGTGCGCCCCCTGGAGCGCGGCGACCTGCTTGGGGTTGGCTCCCTGCCGGCGGCGCGCGAACCCACCGAACACCGAAAGCGCCACCCGGGAGACGAAGCGGTCTATCGGGCGAACGACCGGCGCCGCGGCGAGCGCGAACAGCGCGAGGAGCACCAGCGCCAGCGGCGCGAAGGCGAGCGGCGACGCCATACTACTCGGCGACACCCGGAGCGTTCACGACGACATCCTCGTCGAGTTCGGCCTGGACGCGGTCGACGACGCGCTGCGGGTTGGCGTAGTACTCGTTGACGACTGCCGTGAACTGCCGGTAGTCCGTGACGTCCTGTTCGGTGAGGTACTGGAGGACGCGCTTGCGGTTCCGGAGTTCGCGCAGCAGTTCGCCGCGCGACCAGCCGCGCTCGTCGCGAATCTCGTCGAGGACCACCGAGTCGCGCTGCTCGAAGTCGTCGTCGGTGGGGTTCCACTCGAACGCCGTCGAGTAGTCGAGGTCGCCGGTGCGCGGGTCGAGGCCCTCGATTTCCGCGATGACGCGGTTCCGGCGGACGCGCTCGCCGCCGACGTGCGTGAGCGTCTGCACGCAGAGGATGTCGAGGCTCTGAATCATCGCCCGCGGGACGTTGATGGGTTCGTTCTCTAAGCGATTGATGACCGTCTGCACGCTGTCGGCGTGCATCGTCGAATACGTCGTGTGGCCGGTGTTCATCGCCTGGAACAGCGTCATCGCCTCGTCGCCGCGCACCTCGCCGACGATGATGTACTCGGGGCGGTGGCGGAGCGCCGACCGCAGCAGGTCGTACATCGTGATGTCCTCGGCTTCCCCGATGGATTCGCGGGTCACCGAGGAGAGCCAGTTCTCGTGGAACAGCGTCAGCTCGCGGGTGTCCTCGATGGTGAGCACCTTCGAGCGCGGCGGCACGAACATCGAGATGGCGTTCATCGACGTCGTCTTCCCCGAGGCGGTGCCGCCCGCGAACAGCAGGCTCTTGTTCGACTCGATGGCGAGCCAGAGGTACGCCATCTGGTCGAGGTCGAACGTGTTGTAGTCGACGAGCGTCGCGGGCGTGAACGGGTCCTCGCTGTACTTCCGAATCGTGAACGCCGACCCGCGCGGCGTGACCTCCTCGCCGAGCGCGAGCTCCGCGCGCGAGCCGTCCGGCAGCGTCGTCTCCGTCACGGGGTCGCCGATGGAGATGTGGCGGCCGGACTGCTGGGCGAGGCGCACGACGAACCCGTCAAGTTCCGCCTGCTCGTAGGAGACGTTCGTCTCGACGTCCGTGTACTGGTCGTGGTAGACGAACAGCGGGACGCCGTAGCCGTCACACGAGATGTCCTCGATGTGGGGGTCGCGCATCAGCGGGTCGAGCTTCTCGAACCCCTCGAAGGCGCGGTGAAGGTAGTAGAACAGCCGGTAGAACGCGTTCGGGCTGACGTCGACGCCGTACTCCTCGATTAGTCGCTTCATCTGGCGCTTCAGGACGGCTTCGGGGTCGTCCGGTTCGTACTCGGCGTCGTAGATGAGCGCGTCCCGGATGTCGTCGTACAGCGTCTCCAACAGCTCCTGTTCGAAGTCGTCGAGCGCGGGCTCGACGACGTGGTAGCGGTATTCGTCGTTCTCGGCGTCGTGGCCGACGTAGACGAACGCGTAGGGGGCGTGCACCCAGTAGCGGTCGACCTCCTCGTAGCCATCGAGGCCGTCGAAGTCGACCAGTGGCCCGTGGGCTGCGGGGTCGTACTCGACGAGTTCGACCGTGGACCCGCGGACGACCTCAACGACGCGTTCGGCGCGCTGCCGGACGGCTTCGAGTTGCCGGTCGATGTCCGCGAGGAAGTCGTTGGGCATCGATTACTACCTCCCACGTTCGCCCGCGTCACCTTAAAGGCTGGCTGCCGAACCGCCGCCGGGCTACACGACGCCGTTCGCGAGGCGCTTGCCCTCGGCGATGCGGCGGATGTTTTCGCGGACGAGCGCCGCCATCCGTTTCGGGTAGTCGCGGGTCGCCGCGGCCGCGTGCGGCGTCACGACCACTTCGTCCATCTCCCACAGCGGCGAGTCCTCCGGGAGCGGCTCCGTCTCGAAGACGTCGAGCGCCGCGCCCGCGAGTTCGTCGGCTTCGAGCGCGTCCACGAGCGCGTCCTGATCGACGACTGGGCCGCGCGCGACGTTCACGAGCACCGCGTCGTCGCGCATCGCGTCGAGTTCGGCTTCGCCAATCATGCCCTCCGTGTCGTCGGTGAGCGGCACCGCGAGTGCGACGAACTTCGCGTCCGCGATGGCCTCGTGGAGGTCCGGGCTCGGGTAGACGGTGTCGACGTGGTCGACGGGCGTCGGCGTGCGCTTGACGCCGACGACGTCCATCCCGAGCGCGTCAGCCCGCGCCGCGATGCCCTGTCCGAGCGTGCCGAGGCCGACGACACAGAGCGACGAGCCGTCGAGCGTGAACGGGTCCTCCCACGCCGGCCACTCCCAGTGCTTCTCGGCCTGCTGGTCGCGGTACGCGTGAAGTCGGCGCGCGAACGAGAGCATGTAGCCGGCGACCGTCTCGCCGACGCTGTCGCCGTGCGTGCCCGTGCTGTTCGTGAGCCGGATGCCCGCGGCTTCCAGCTCGTCGAACGGGAACCGGTCGACGCCCGACTGCACGGAGTGAATCCACTCCAAGCCCGCGTCCTCAGAACCCGCCGGGTTCTGATGGGCTGCAGAAGACGACTCCGTCGTCTTCTGAACGTCGAGGAAGGCGTCGTCGTACTTGAACGTCACGAGCGCGTCGACCTCGTCGAGTTCGTCGGACGTGACTACGGTCACCTCGGGGTCGACGTCGGCGAGCTCGTCGACCAGCACTGACGGCGGGAACAGCGTCTCCACGGACGCGTGAATCCCGATGCGCGTTACCATGTCCGGGGGGTTTCTGGTCCGGCCTCTACAGTTTATCGCATCGTCGCGACGTAGGAGATGGTGAAGATGAGGACGGCCGCCGTCGCCACGTTCACGAGCGTGAACTCCATCGCGCCGAGGAGCTCCAGCCCGCCGACGACGATGAGCGCGAACAGCGTCGACAGCACCGCGTTCAACCCCTGTACGACCCACGGGTTCCCCTCGGAGCGCTCGGCGCCCTCGCTGAACCCGGCCTCGTCTTGCTCGTTGCCGCTGTCGTCTTCGCTCATACGTCGAATCGCGGGAGTGGCGCACTTAGCTCTTGGCCGGCGGAACCCGGGAACTAAGGCAATCGAATGCCATCCTCATGCATGGGCATCGTCAACAAGGTTTCGGCCGCGCTGTCGGGGAGCGCGGAGACGGGAGTGGACGACGAAGTCGACGCTTCGCGCGGCGCGTACTGGTGTGACGACTGCAGCGTCCGTCTCCGAGACGTGACTGTCGAAGACGAGGGGCTGTCTCGCGACGAGGAAGGGACGCCGCTGTGTCCGGACTGCGGCGACCCGATGCGCTTCGAGCGCACGTACGAGGACGGCTGCGCCTGCTGACTACTGGGTCGCGGGCTCGGGCTCGCGCAACACGACCTCCGCCTCGTTCTCCGTGCCGAACGGCCCGTTTGGAAGTGTCTCCACGCTCTCCCACTCGTCGTCCGTGACGAGCGCGTCGTCGAGTCGCTCCCGGAGCGCGTCCTCGTCGAAGTCGGTCCCGATGACGACGTACTCCGTGCGGCGGTCGCCGTGCTCGTCGTCCCACTCCAGGTTCGGCCGGTTCGACCGGTAGAGGCCCTGCTCGACCTCGGGCAGCGACGCAATCCACGGGCCGCGTGCGGTCACGCGCACGGATAGGCCGGCCTGCCCGACGGTCTGCCGGAGCTCGTTGCCAGCGACCCACAGCGTCCCCTTCGAGCGCACGACGCCGTCGGGAAGCGTTCGCAGCGCTTCGGCGACCCGCTCGGGGTGGAACGGCCGTCGCGCCCGGTACGTGAACGACGACACGCCGTACACCTCGTCGGGGTGGCGGTGGCCGTGGTGGTCGTCCTCGTCGTGGTCGTGGCCCTCGTGGTCGTCCGATTCGAGCGCGCGCTTCCAGCCGGGGAGGTCGCCGACCTCGCTCTCGTCGAAGCGCTCGACGTCCAGCAGCCACGCCGGGTCGACCTCCGAGAACGACGTGCGCACCGTGTCCGCGTCGGGCTGGAGCGCCGCCGCGAGCGCCTCGGCCTCGTCGAGTTCGGCGTCCGTGCAGAGGTCGGCCTTGTTGAGCACGACCGCGTTCGACACTTCGATTTGCTCGACGAGCAGGTCCGACAGCGGGCGCCCCTCCTCGTCGGTGCCGACGCGCTCGGGCGTACCGTCGCCGCCGAACATGTCCACGAGCAGGCGGCTGTCCACGACCGTCACGAGGCCGTTCACGCGATACTTCGCGGCGACCCGCGACTCGGTGGTGAACAGCCGCGCGACGGGCGCGGGTTCGGAGATGCCAGAGGACTCCACGACGAGGTGGTCGAAGTCGCGGTCGCCCGCGAGCCGCACCACCGCGGTTTCGAGGTCGTCCTGAAGCTCACAGCAGATGCAGCCGTTCGACAGCTCCGTGACGCCCTCGGCGACGTCGAGCTCCGACCCCTCCGCCACGAGGTCGGCGTCGATGTTCACGTCGCCCATGTCGTTGACGAGCACGGCGACGTCACGCTCGCCCGAATTGGCGAGCAAGTGATTCAGCAGCGTCGTCTTCCCGGCCCCGAGACTCCCCGACAGTATCGTCACCGGAATCCGTTCGCCCATGCGTGTGAGTACGTGCCAGCCTCCTTGAACCTCGTGCTTCTCGGGGCGGCTCGCCGGTGGACGACCGCGACAGCTTTTACCGAGCGAAGCCGTACCACCGATACGATGAACGTCGCCGAGCGGATAGCGGCCTACCGGGAGGTCGTCGAGGAGTGGCTGCGCGGCCTCTACCACGGCATGATTACCCACCCGGCGTACGAGAAAATAGAGAAGGAGGCCGAGGACCTCGAGGACGCGTTCCTGCTGGCGTGTTTCCCGGACGCCTTCGGCATCCCGTCGCCGGTCTCGTACTACACCGCCGAGATTCTGCCGTACATCGAGGACGAGTTCGAGGCGTGGGAGCGACGCCTCTGGGACCGCGAGACGATGCTCGAACGCAAGGGCCAACAGTACCACTTCTGATGACCGCGACACCACCACGCCGACCGCTCGCATCGCGACCGACCGACAGCCCGACTCCGGAGGCACGCCAGTGAAGCCGTTCGTCTTCTTCGGTGGGAAGGGCGGCGTCGGCAAGACGACCGTCTCGTGTGCGTACGCGCAGAAGTGCGCGGATGCGGGCGTCGAAACCCTCGTCGTCTCCACGGACCCCGCACACTCCGTCTCGGACGTCTTCGACCAGCAGTTCGGGGACGCACCCGAATCGGTCGAGGGCATCGACGGGCTCTCCGCGCTCGAAATCGACCCCGACGAGGAGGTCACCGCGCACCTCGACGACATCCGCAACCGGCTCTCCGACCAGGTGTCGGCGTCGATGGTCAACGAAATCAACAAACAACTGGAGATGGCCCACCAGACGCCCGGCGCGTACGAGTCCGCGCTGTTCGACCGCTTCGTCGAAGTGATGCGGAACAGCGACCCCTACGACCGCGTCGTCTTCGACACCGCCCCCACGGGGTCGACGCTGCGGCTGCTCGGCCTGCCGGAGTTCCTCGAATCCTGGGTCGACCGCCTGATGCACAAGCGCCGCCAGAGCATCGACCTCTTCGAGAAGGCCGCGGTCGGGAACAACGAGCCGCGCCGCGTGATGGACGGCGACCCGGTGCTGGCGCGCCTCCAGGAGCGCAAGGAGTTCTTCGAGTTCGCGGGCGGCGCGCTCCGCGAGGACGCCGCGTTCTTCCTCGTGTTGAACCCCGACCAGCTCTCGGTGAACGAGACCGAGCGCGCCATCTCGGACATGGACGACGAAGGGCTCGCAGTCCGGGGGCTCGTCGCGAACAAGCTCACCCCGTCCCCGGACGACGACGAGAACGGCCGCGGCGCGCGCTACCTCCGGGACCGCGTCGAGACCGAGCGCGAGCGCCTCGACCACGTCCGAGCCTCACTGGCCCCGCCGCTGCTCGCGGAAATCCAGTCCCGCACTCGCGAAGTGAGAGGCGACCTCCTCACCGAGGTTGCCGACGAACTCGACGTCGAGGTCGCCGTCGAGGAACCGTCGTTCGTCTGACGGACTGCCGTCACGTCCTCCCGCGATTATTTCGGCCCCGAAACCGCTCATTAAGAGGCGAACGCTTAAGTGCCCGTTCGGCAATCAGTGTCACGAAGGTACGTTACAAATGACACAGGTAATATGGATTGTGGCAGCGGTCCTCGTTACGTTCTCGTTGGGGTACGTGGGGTACTCGAAGTACCTCTCCCGATTCGTCGACCTCGACGACTCGCGTGACACGCCCGCCCACAAGTACGAAGACGGACAGGAGTACGTTCCGGCGAAGAAACCAGTGCTGCTCGGGCACCACTTCTCGAGCATCGCGGGCGGTGCTCCCATCGTCGGCCCGATTACGGCCGGCGCCATCTGGGGCTGGGTGCCCGCACTCGCGTGGGTCGCTATCGGCAACCCACTGATGGGCGCCGTCCACGACTTCATCTCGCTGTCCGGCTCGATGCGACACGAGGGGAAGTCGATCGGCTACATCATCGGCGAGTACGTCGGCGAACGCGGGAAGAACATGCTGCTGTGGTTCGCGTTCATCACCATCATCCTCGTCGTCGCGGTGTTCGCGCTCGTCGTGGGTATCGTGTTGAACGCGTATCCGTCGGCGGCAACCGCGAGCTTCGTGTACATCGGCCTCGCGGTGCTGTTCGGCGTCTACCTTTACCAGCTCGATGGACCGTTCATCCCGGGAACCATCGTGTTCGTCGCCGGCGTGTTCGCGGGCGTCTGGATTGGTATCCAGTACCCGTTCGCGTTCTTCGAGCTGGCGGGCGAGGCCTCACACACTGCAGGCACGTTCGTCCTCTTCGAGGGCACGGGCTCGTGGGTGCCGGGTGCCGGCGCGCTCGGCGGCAACACCGCAGCCTGGGTGCCGGTGATTCTGCTGTACGCCGCACTCGCCAGCGCCCTCCCGGTCTGGGTGCTGCTCCAGCCGCGTGACTACCTCTCGTCGTTCCTGCTGTACGCGGGCGTCGGCGGCGCGCTCGTCGCCATCGTCGTCGGCACCTTCCTCGGCACGTCCAGCCAGCCGCTCGTGGTGTCCGACAGTATCGGCGCATTCGAAGGGTTCTGGGGAATCGAGAGCCGCTCGGGCGTCTACCCACTCTTCCCGATGCTGTTCATCACCATCGCGTGCGGGACGATTAGCGGCTTCCACTCACTGGTTTCCTCCGGGACAACCGCCAAGCAGCTGAACAAGGAGAGCGACGCCCGCCTCATCGGCTACGGTGGCATGCTCGGCGAAGGGCTACTCGCGTCTGTCGCGCTGGCGACGCTCGCTGTCGCCGGGCTTGGGTCCACGGTTATCGAAGCCGGTGGCGGCATCGGCGGCGCGCTTCCGAACTTCGCCAGTGGGGGCGGCATCATTCTTACGAGCCTCGGCATTCCCGCCAGCTACGGGGGGCCGTTCATGGCGCTCGTGCTCGTGAGTTTCCTGCTCACCTCCACTGACACGGCCGCACGCCTCGGCCGCTACATGATGGAAGACATCGTTGGGGTTCAGGGAAGCGGCACCGAGACCGGCTTCGGTGGCGGACTTAGCTCCTTTGCTCGCGGCCGGTACACGAATCCAATCATCCAGTGTCTCATCGCGTACGTGCTCGTCATCTCCGGTGAGTGGCTGACGCTGTGGGGACTCTTCGCCGGCGCCAATCAGCTCCTCGCAGCGCTTGCACTGCTCACCGCGACGGTGTGGCTTGCCAACTGGGACGAGTCCAAGCAGCTCCTCTCGACCGGAGTTCCGATGGCCATTATGGTCGTTATCACCATTCTCGGGCTATCTTGGATTGCATTCTACGAGAACATCTACAGTGGTCTGATTCAGGGCGGTGCGGCGGGTCTGGGCGCTCAGCTGTCGTTGGTCGTTCAGACCGTGCTCGCGTTCGTGCTCATCTACATCGCGCTGTCCCTGGTGCGCATTGGCTACGGTAACATCAGCCGCGTCCGCGGCGGACGCGAGCCTGCAGCGGAACCGAGCGACGACTAACCCGACCGCTCCACGGTCCCTCTTTCCTGTTCCTCCCTCGAAGCGCGTAGCGGCGGGGCCGTCGCGACCGCCGGCTACGTCCAGAAGCGCTTCGCGAACCGCGAGAAGAAGCCCTCCGACTCGCGTTCGACGTCGCCCCAGAGCGCGAACGCGTCCACGACGTCCGCTTGCTCGCTGGCGACTGCGGCTTCGTCGTCGGGCACGACGACGGCAAGGTTCACCTCGTAGTGGCCGTAGTAGCCGTACTTCAACAGATTCCGGTCCCGGAATCCTTCGACGAACGATGCGACGGCGTCGGGAAACTCGTCGGCGACGAGCACGAACGTGAACTTCGTCTCGTAGTGCTCCTCGTCAGCCTCCACCCAGTCGTCGGCGAGGTCGTGGCCGAGTTCGACGAGCGCTTCGAGGTCCGCGACGGTCGGCCGGTCGGTCCGGCGCGCGAACACGTGTTCTTCGGTCTCGTGGTCGGCGTAGCTCAGCGCCGGGTGGAAGAACTGCTTCTGGGTACGCACGCGCAGCGCCCCGTACAGGTCGAAGCGCTCGCCGCGGACGGTGTAGTCGCGTTCGAGGTCGTAGCTGTACATCAGCCGGTCGCTGACGCGGTCGAAGTACTCGTCGTCCCACGTCGGCACGTTTTCCCGAATCTCCGCGGGGAGCTCTGCTGGCTCGCGTGCGGCGGCGTCCCCGTCAGTCATCCTCGCTGGGGTCGTACGCGACCGCGTCGTCGGGGGCCGGCGGCGCCCCCACCGCCAGTAGTTCGACGCGCTCGTCGGCGTCCTCGGGGTTGTGCGCGCGCTGCGGACTCTCCGCGTTCACCGTGAACAGGTGACCCTCTGGCACCTCGTAGGTCTGCTCGGGCGTCTCCACGAACAGCGTGCCCGAGAGGACGAAGAACGCCTCCTCCTGCTGTTCGTGGTAGTGGTACGCCAGCGGCACCTGCTCGCCGGGTTCGGCCCGGAACAGGTTCATTGCCATCTCGTTGAGGCCGCCTGCCTCGGTCAGCGAGCGGTACTCGCACGGCCGTCCCTCCGGTACTTCGACGTCGTCCGGGTCGACGATTCGGTAGCCCATGCCTGTAGATACCACACGCGGGTTAAAAGCCCGTCGCGTCCGCGGTGTGTGGGCGGCAGAATTATGGCCGTTCGCGTGTGAGTTGTACGCATGGCAGAGAAGCAGCCGACCGAGGCGTGTGGCCGCTGCTCGATGACGACCGTCGTCGATGCGGTCGACGCCAACAGCGACGACCCGCCCCGGGACCCGTTCGCCGACGAGCGCATCGAGGTCGAGGAGTCCGCCGTGCGGCGCGTCTCGCCGGTCGCGTGGACGCAGAACGCCACTGCACGGCTGAACGCCGCCGTCCAGCGGCTCACGTACGGCCGATGATCGAACCCTGTCAGGGGCGTTACGTTCATTTCCCCGTCCGTCCTATCTACCCGTAGGGAATGCGCCGGGATTACTTCGAACTGGCCGTCGAGAACGTCGACTGGGTCGACGAGGACGGTGACCCCGAGAAGCCCAACGTCACCATCGAGTTCACGGGCGCAGCCGCGGAACTCGAAGACCGACTCACGGACCGGGACGGCAACCGCCTCGACGCCGGCGAGACAGACGCCACGTTCCGGCTGACGGACGACGTCGACGACCCGGACGCCAGCGGCGTCGTCGCGGTCACGAACCGCATCACCGGGGAGTTCGTGCTCGAACTGAACCAGGACGCCGAGGATGTCCTGCAGTTCGTCCGCGCCGCCCGCCGGTACGGCGAGGCGACTGGCGACGACGGCCAGTACCGCGTCGAGATTCGCGTCGACGGCGAGCAACTGGTCGTCTACGAGAAGTCGACGTTCCTCGTCTACAGCGAGGACGGCGACCTCCTGCGCAGCCACAGTCTCATCCCGAGCGGCATCGAACTGTAGCCGCATCGTCTCTTCTCGCCCGGGAACAGCCGAACCTAAGTGAACGCGGCCGCTCCCCCCGCGTATGGACCTCTTCGGCACGGCAGGGATTCGAGGCAACGCGGTCGCCGACGTGACCCCGGAGTTGGCGGTCGCGGTCGGCGCCGCAGCCGGCGCGGACGCTCGCGGCGACGACGAGGCGTTCGTGGTCGCGCGGGACGGCCGCGAGACGGGGCCGGCGCTGGCGGCGGCGATGAGCGCGGGCTTGCAGGCCGGCGGGATGCGCGTGCTGGACGCGGGCGTGCTGCCGACGCCGGCGCTGGCGTACGCCTCGCAGGACCGCCGTGGCGTCCAGTTGACTGCAAGCCACAATCCGCCTGAGGACAACGGCATCAAGCTGTTCGTGGACGGCTCCGAGTACGCTCGCGAGCGCGAGCGCGCCATCGAGGACCGCGTCGACAGCGACCCCGAGTACGCGTCGTGGGCGGACTGGGGCAAAACCGCATCCATCGACGTGCTCCCCGACTACCGCGAAGCCGTCGCCGACTACGCCGGCGAGCACGGCGCGCCGCTCGACGACCTGACGGTCGCGGTCGACTGTGGGAACGGCGTCGCGGGGCTGGCGACGCCGCAGGTGCTGCGGGAACTCGGCGCGCACGTCGTCACGCTGAACGCGAACGTGGACGGCCACTTCCCCGGTCGCCCGAGCAAGCCCACGCCCGAGACCATCGGCGACCTGATGGAGTTCGTGGCGGACGGCGACGCCGCGTTCGGTATCGCGCACGACGGTGACGCCGACCGCATCGTCATCGTGGACGGCGGCGGCGAAGTCGTCCACGAGGACACCGTGCTCGCGATTCTCGCGGAGCACTACACGCGCGCCAGCGACGCCGACGACCCGGTCGTCGTCACGACGCCGAACGCCTCCGCGCGCATCGACGAGCGCGTCGACGACGCGGGCGGGCGGGTCGAACGCGTCCGGCTCGGCGCGCTCCACGAGGGCATCGCGGCGGCCCGCGAGGACGGCGGCGACGTCGTCTTCGCCGCGGAGCCGTGGAAACACGTCCACACCGCCTTCGGCGGCTGGATAG
>CAXREU010000103.1:0-5569 GCA_964229715.1 Halobacterium sp. | reverse complement strand
GCGGCGGCGAGGTCGGCGGTGAGGGCGGCGGCGCGGAACGTCACGCGGCCGTCGACGACCTCGCCCGGGTCGTCGACGAGGTCCATCGCCGACAGCGCCGTCACGCTCTTCCCGGAGCCAGATTCGCCGACGAGGCCGACGGTCTCACCCTCCTCGATGGTGAGGTCGATGCCGTCCACGGCCTTCACCGCGCCGCGTTCCGTCTCGAACTGCGTCCGCAGGCCGGAGAGCGACAGGAGGTCAGTCACTGGGCAAAATTCGCAGTCCACCCAAGAAATACCTTGCGGGACTTGGGCAACGCTTATCCCCGGCGCAACCCGCGACACAGACATGAACGAGAACCCCGCCAGCGACGCCCCGGCGAACCAGCCGACCGGCGACGGCTGGCAGGCCGTCGTCGAGGACATGGCGGCGACTGCCGAGGCGTACCGCGACCGCGGCTGGACGACGCTCGAACTCCACCCCGGCGACTCGGTACTCGTCGACTCGGAGTTCCGCACCGGCCTCGACGTGTTGCTGCCGGGCGACGAGTACGAGAACCTCGAAGTGCTCGCCGCGGACGCGGCGTTCACGGACGTCGACGTGTTTCAGGCGGCCGCGGACAGCACGACGTACCTGCTCGTCGTGGAGAAAGACCCGGACAGCGAGATCGCGGTGTTCGTGCCGGCGTACTACGACACCGCGTCCTCCGCCGAGAAGCTCGACGCGATTCGCGCGAACGGCGAACTACGGCTGTTCTGCCGGCGACTGAACGACGACTACGTGGAGTTCGTCCACGACGACGTCGACCCGTTCCTCCCGGACGACCCGCAGGCCGACTAGTCGTCGGCGCTGGCGTCCGCGTCGATGGTGTGCCCGCATTTCGGGCACTCGGTTCCGTCGTGGCGCAGCTCGTCGCTCGCCGAGCGCACGTCGCGCATCACCGACGAGATGCGCTCCTCGGCCTCCAGCTCCTCCTCGACAGCGAGGTCGACGCCCTCCACTTCGAGGAGGAATTTCGCGACCTCCGTCACCTCGTACATCAGGTCGTCGAGTTCGTCGGCCGTGAAGAACCCGGACATCGCGCCGTAGAGGAACGTCGCGCCCGCCATGCGGACTTTGTCCTCGAACGCCGACCGCGCCTGATTGACCGCCTGCGGGCTGTACGTGTCGGTCATGAACGGCACGAGCTCCGGGAGGTTCTCCCCGATTTTCGTCATCTCCACGCCCGTCTCCGTGCGGAAGTCCGCGCAGAGCCGTGCTATCGCCCACTCGCGGGCCGTGACGTAGGTTCGGTCCCGGAGGAACTCATTGACGCGGTCGTACTGCGCCCCGTCCATCTTCGAGAACCGCGCGTACTCGCGGACGTCCTCGGGCACGTCGTCGGTGTCGTCGGTCGGGCCCGCCGCCGACTCGACGGCCGGCGTGAGGTCCCAGTCTGCGGGAGAAGCGCGTTCTGGCATGCCGTAGGGTTGCCGTGTTGAGCGCAAAAGCGTGTCGCCGGGAACTTCGAACGGAGTGAGAAGTTCCCGAACGGACGAGCGGGGAGCGCGTGCTCGACGGAAGGGAGAGCACGGAACGGCGAACGGCGAGCGACGCGAGCCGTGAGCAGCGCGGTACGCTGAGTTGGGCGTCGGTCACTCTGTACTCAGAACCCCGCAGTTCGCGGGTCGCTTCGCTCCCCGCTCACTTGTTCGGAGGCGACTCGCGTTGCTCGTCGCCTCCCGGTTCACGGCTCCCTGCGCTCCCCGTTCACGTGGCCAGGGATTCTTCGCTTTGCTCAGAATCCCTCAGCCGAATCCTTTTACTCGGCGGCGCTGACAGTCCGACTATGAAAGTGCTGCTCGGCATCGGCGGCGCAGACGACTCCCTCGACGCGCTCCACGAGACGGTCGAGCGGGCGGTCGAGACCGGCGACGAGGTGACGGTGGCTGTCGTGGAGAACCCCGACAGCGACCGGTCGCCCGAGGACCTCGTGGAGGTCGCTCGGGAGACGCTGACCGAGGCCGGCCTGGAGGCGGACGTGCGGCAGTTGTCCGGCGACCCGGGGAGTAGCATCGTACAGTTGGCCGAGAGCGAGGAGTTCGACCAAATCGTGCTCGGAGGCGGCCAACGGAGCCCGATGGGGAAGATTCGCCTCGGCAACATCGCGGAGTTCGTGCTGTTGAACGCACGCGTGTCCGTGAAGTTGGTGCGTTAGCATGTCCGAGGAACGCGCGTACCCCGACGAGGTCGCCGAGGCGTTCCCGCGGCCGCCGCGGGAGTTCGAGGACGGCGAGGGCCGCCCCATCGAAGTGCGGGCGTGGGAGGGCGAGCACGGCCCGGGCGACGACGCCTTCGAGGCGGTCGTGGAGATGTACGTGGAGTTCGACCCCGCAGACCGCGCGCAGGGCGTGCCGCCGGTCGGCGAGGAGCGCATCCGGGAGTGGCTGGAGAACCTCTTTGACCAGGACGGCTACGACGTGCTGGCGTGGCACGACGGCGAGGTGGCGGGGCACGCGACGCTCGTGCCGGACAACGAGTCGACGTACGAGCTCGCCATCTTCGTCCATCAGGACTACCAGGGCGCGGGCATCGGCACGAAGCTCATTGAGGCGTTACTCGGGCACGGCCAGGCGCACGGCGCGGAGTACGTCTGGCTGACCGTCGAACGGTGGAACCGACCCGCAGTGGCGCTCTACGAGAAGGTCGGCTTCGAGACGGCGGCCGCCGAGAGCTTCGAGATGGAGATGGCGATTCGACTGAATTAATTGGGTGGCGTCGGACGAGCCGACGATGGCAACCCCTGATTGGTCCGACGAGCACGTCTCGCGGGCGAACCGGTTCACGCTCCACGTGGTACTCGCGTGGGTCGCGCTCGTCACGCTGCAAGCGGTGCTGGTGCCGAGCGGCACCATCGGCATGCTGCTGGCGGGCGTGTTCGCGCTCGGCGCGACGTGGCTGCTCGTGCATTCGCTGTTCACGCAGGTGGACGCGCTCGTGAAGACGAGAATCGCGGAGGCAGATGATAGCGCGGACGAATCGGCGGCGGAGTCAGACTGAGAGAACCGGCTGGCTGGCGTACAGCAGCACGTACTCGGCGGCTTTTTCGAGGACGTCACCGGTCTCGTCGCGCAGGCCCTCGCGGGGGATAGTGAGGAAGTCGGCGTCGACGTCCGCGGCGCAGTCGAGGATGACGCTACCAGGGTGCTGGAGTTTGCGCCTCGTGGAGAACCCGTACGCGATGGTAGCGTCGACGCGGACGTCCTCGGGCGCGAGCGCCTCGACGTCGTTGAGGAACGTCCGGGTCTCGTCGGCGAGCTCCGGTTCGTCGACTTCGCCGGCGTGGATGCCGCGGCTGACCGTCTCGCCGAGGACGTACAGCGCGTGGGCGTCGGCGTCGTACCGGTCCGCGACCGCGAACGCGTACTCGGCGGCCGTGACCGAGGCGTCGGTCCCGTCCACGGGCACGAGCACGGTGTCCACTTCGAGGCTCATGGCTGCGTCTGCGCGGGCGGGCTACTAAAGCGCTCCGCGTGGCCGGGCACCACTGCCGCGTGGGTTTAAGGGGCGCGGGCGCGCAGCGTCGAGTATGATAGAGACGGTGGTCATCGCGACCGACGGCTCCGAGAGCGTCGGGCGCGCCGTGGCGGTCGCGCTCGACTTCGCGGACCGCTTCGATGCGGACGTCCACGCGCTGTACGTCTTAGAGGAGAGCGAGGTCGAGAGCGCGCCCGCGGAGGTCCGAGAGGAGATGCACGACGCCCTCGAAGAGCGCGGCGAAGAGGCCGTCGAACGCATCGCCGAGGACGCCGACCGGCAGGTGACGACGGCGGTCCGGGAGGGGCGACCGGCCGCGGAAATCAGCGGGTACGCCCGCGACGTGGACGCCGACGTGGTCGCGACCGGGACGCGGGGCCGCCACGGCGAGAACCGCTTCCTCATCGGAAGCGTCGCCGAGCGCGTCGTTCGGACGTGTCCGGTGCCCGTGTTGACGGTGCGCCAGCTCGACGAGAGCGAGTAGCACCACCAACCACTGGGTTCTTTGCGCGTCCGCGCCTCCGTCCGGTATGGAAGATTGGGTCATCGAGGACGAGGACATGCCGCTGGAGCGGAAGTCGCTGCTCCCCGGCAAGGGCTTTTTCATCCCGGACAGCATCCACGAGGAGCGCAAGGACCGAGAGATTCGCGAGGAAGCGGAGGGCGCGGACGTGCTCGTCGTCGCGGACCCGGACGCCGACGGGATGGCGTGTGCGGCCATCGTCCGCGAAGTGTACGGCGACGCGGCGCTCGTGCCCGCGGGTCCGCACGAGCTCGAAGACGGCCTGCGGCGCGCCGCGGAGTTCGGTGAACAGGACTGCACGGTGTACGTCTGCGACCTCTGCCCGGACAAGTACGCGTACGTCGAGGACGAGCTCGCCTATCTCGTCGAGCACGCAGGCGACGTGCACTGGTACGACCACCACCAGTGGACCGAGGACACCGAGGCCGCCGTCCGCGAGGCGGGCGTCGACCTCGTCATCGGCGACTCCGAGGAGGAGTGCACGGCCGACGTCGCGGTGCGCTCCATCGACGCGGACCTCCCGCGCTACCTCAAGGAGCTGGCGGCGGTCACCCGCGACCACGACCTCTGGCTGAAGGAGGACCCGCGCAGCGACGACCTCGCGGACTACTCCTACTGGGTGGACACCGACGAGTACATGGAGACGATTCAGGAGCACGGCGCCGACCTCCCCGAGGACGTCATGGAGTTCCTCGAGGAGCGCCGCGTCGAGAAGAACGACCTCATCGACCGCGCGGTGTCGCGCGCGTCACTGCGCGAGGTCAACGGCTGGACCGTCGGCGTGACGTACGGCCGCTGCTCGCAGAACGAGGTCGCCGAAGCGCTGCGCGAACAGGGCGCCGACGCCGCCGTCGTCGTGAAGCCCTCCGGGAGCGCAAGCATCCGCGGTACCGAGGACTTCCAGCGCGCCCACGAGGTCGCCCGCCAGGTCAACGGCGGCGGCCACCCGAAGGCGGCGGGCTGCAAGCCCGACATCTACGAGGACATGATGGACTACGCGAACCACTGGACGTCGCAGGGCGCGACCGCAAAACAGGTCATCCTCGACGGGTTCCGCAACCTCGACCCCGAGGAAGAACCGGACGAGTCCTAGCTAGCGCTCGCCCGCGAGCCACTTGTCGGAGTACGACTCGCCGCACGAACAGTAGACGTAGGCGTGAATGACGTCGCCCTCCGCGTAGAGGCCGCCGACTTCCTCGTTTTGAGGTTCCGCGAACGAGAACGCGAACTGCGGGCTGTGCTCCTGGGGGCCGTCGTTGGCGTGCGGGCAGTCGCCGCCCGCGAGGTCGCTATCCACGTGCCCGGGGTCGTCCATCGCGGCGGACCCGAAGTCCATCGCGCCCATCCCCGTAATCGACTTGAAGACGCTGCGGCCGCGCTCGCCGTCGACGACGAGCACGACACCACTGTCGACCCGTTCGGCGTCGTCGCGGTCGGCTAGCTTCTCCACGTCGGAGACGTACGACTCGGAGAGGTAGAGTGCGACGTCGTCGGTCCTGTCGCCGGCGAGATACGCGTCGTAGTAGATCGGAAGAGCGTCGTGTAGGG
>CAXREU010000102.1:0-5248 GCA_964229715.1 Halobacterium sp. | reverse complement strand
CTCGACGACCTCCGTGAGGTCGTCGCGGACGCACCGCAGCCGGTCGTCTACATTCACGGCGCTGGGGGCGCGTTCTGTGCGGGAGCCGACCTCGACACGGTCCGAGACCTCGACGGCCCTCGTGGGGAGGCCTTCGCGCGCCGCGGTCAGCGCACGATGAACGCCATCGAGGACGCGGACAGCGTCGTCATCGCGGGCGTGGACGGTGCGGCCCGCGGCGGTGGCGTCGAACTCGCGCTCGCCTGTGACGTCCGCGTCTGCACGCCGGACGCGACGTTCGCCGAACCCGGCGTCTCACTCGGCGTGTTCGGCGCGTGGGGTGGCACCCGCCGGCTCCCCGCCGCGGTCGGTACCACGCACGCCGCGGACCTCTCGCTGTCCGGACGCAGTATCGACGCCGAAACCGCACGCCAAATCGGACTCGTCTCCAGAGTCGTCACGGAGCCGCGAGCCGTCGCGGACGAAATCGCGGCCAACGACTCGGCTGCGCTCCGCGAACTCGCGGGCCTGCTCGATTCGAAAGGCGACCGCGAATCTTCTGACCGAGCCGAAGCCGACGCGTTCGCGCGCCTCCTCGCCGACGCGCCGTTCGAGAACTAAGGGGTCGGCGGCACCGCGCGCTTGTGCTTGCTGCGCTCATAGAGCCCGCGCACCGTCTTCACGACGCCATCGGGAATCCCGAGGTGGTCGGCCGTCGCGCCCGCCGGAACGTTCCCGTCGACGTTGAGCGCGAGCACCGCGTCGATGGTGTCGTAGTCGACGCCGAGTTCCTCCTCGTCGGTCTGGTCGGCCCACAGCTCCGCGGTCGGCGTCTTCGTCACGAGGTCCTCGTCGACGCCGAGGTCGCGGGCGAGTTGGCGGACCTGCATCTTGTAGAGGTTCCCGATGGGGTGGCAATCCACGGCGCCGTCGCCGTACTTCGTGAAGTAGCCCGCCAGCGCCTCCGTGCGGTTCCCGGTGCCGAGCACGACGGCGTTCTCGTGGTTCGCGACGAGATAGTTGAGCACGGCACGCGTCCGCGCCCGGGCGTTCCCGACGGCAAGCTGGTCGCCCTCAGCGGGCGGATAGAGGTCAGTCAGGAGGTCGACGACGGGGTCGATTTCGACGACGTCGTACTCGATGTGGAGGTCCTCGGCGACGCGCTCGGCGTCGCTCATGTTCTGCTCGCTGGACACCTCGCCCGGCATCACGAGCCCGTGGACGGCGTCGGTTCCGAGTTCGTCCACGGCGAGGTGTGCAACCGTCGTCGAGTCGATACCGCCCGACAGCCCGAGCACGCAGCGGTCGGCGCCCGCGGCCTCTACGGTCTCCCGAACGAACGACTGGATACGGTCGCGGCGCGCTGCCAACTCTGACTCGGAGAATCGCAAGTCAAGCGGCGAAATCGTGTCTGGCGCAGTCATCATCTCGTGGTTCGGTACCACCCGACTAAAACCCACTCGCTGCCGTGGATTTGTGGACGCGCGTCCACTCCGGGGAAACGCTACGTTCAAGTGGGGCGGTCAGTTACTCGCAGACGCCGAGCGCGCCGATGGTCAAGTGGTATGACTCGAGCTTCCCAAGCTCGCGACCCGGGTTCAATTCCCGGTCGGCGCACTTCTCTGACACTCGAACCGGCCAGCGACTGCTCTGTCGCTGTCCGTTCATGTGCTCGGAAAATATCGAGTAACGACTACTCTGTCGTCAGGCGTAGTGTTCGTCGAGGTACTCGACGATGTCGTCGCTTTCGTAGAGCGCTTCCTCGCGGGCGGTGTCGACGAGATACGGAATCTGGTCGGCGCCGCCGTTCTGGAGCTCCTCGTAGGTCTGTTCGTTCGTGACGTCGCCGCCCGCGCCACCGGGAAGCCGGGGGTTGTGAATGACGTAGGAGACGCCGAGTTCGGAGAGCTTCTCGCGGACTTTCGCGCAGTGCGGGCAGCCTTCGGACTGGTACAGTTCCAGCATGTGCGGACTTTCGCAGGCCACCCACCTAAACGTCAGCGAACCGGCGGGTACGACCCCCGTTGCACCCACTCGCGGAGGCGCTCGTGGCCGGCGTCGTCGTAGCGGAGCGCGCGCCGCCACCACGGGCCCTTCCCGGAGTCGCTGGACCACTCCGTGACCGCGCGGTTGGCGTCGCCGCCGCGCGCGCCGCTCAGCGGGACGGCGTGCTCGTAGAGCCGGGAGTCGTCGGTGCCCGCGAGCAGCACGGCGGCGTCGAATGGGTCGCGTTTCAGGTGCGCGTTCCCCGCGAACGCGCGGCGGTCGCGCTCGGGAAGGTTCTCAAACTCCTCGCCCGTCACGGGGTCGCGGGCGAGCACGAACTCGCCGATGAGATACGTTCCCCAATCGTCGGCCATCCACGGTGCTGGGTCTTCTGGCGCGTCTAGCGTGGCGTAGAAGTAGACGCGGTCGTCGGTGTCGAGGTCCAGCAGCGGGCGGGCTTTCAGGTCGTGTGGGTCGCCGTACGTGTAGCGCTCGCAGCAGGGATAGCCCGCGAACGACGGGTCGAGGTGGACGGACGTCTCGCGCACGTCGTCGGGAATCTCGATGGAGAGGTCGAGGTCCGCGTACGTCGGCGTGCGCTCGCTGGTCGGCGCGCTCTCGGGAATCGGGACGTAGACGAACGACCCGTCCGCCCGTAGCGGGCCGCGGAACCCCGGCTGGTTCGTGTTCGCCGCGACGTTGATGGCGACCGCCCGCGTCACGGATGTAGCTGCGCAACGCACTCGCGGCAGAACCGATAGCTCGCGTCGTTCTCGGTACCACACGCCGGACACAACAGACTCGTCGCATCGTCAGTCGTCGAGGACGAGACTTCTGCCGGCGACGCGCCGTCGCCGACGCCCGACTCGGGCGTGCCGGCGTCCTCGCTCTGGAGGCGTCGCCATACGGCGAACTGCAGGGCCGCCACGAGCAGCACCGCGAGCACGAACAACCCCCATTCCATGTGTGTACGTAACACGGCAAGCCTATTCAGCCCGTCGCCCATTCCGACAGCCAGGGGCTCAGGCGTCCGGCGGGTTCAGGTCGCGCTGGAACTCGTCGAAGGCGTCGAGGTCGTCGGGGAGGTCGTAGTCGAGGCGGCGTTCTTCCTGGCGGTTCACGCCCGCCTCGTCGACGGGCTTGGCCTCGGACTCCCAGCCGGGCTTGATTTTGATGCTCTTGGCGGGCATCCCGACCGCGATGTGGTGGTCGGGGACGTCGTTCTGGACGACCGCTCGCGACCCGACGATGGCGTTCTCGCCGACGCGGACGCCGGCGCGGACGAGCGCGCCCTGTGTGACGCGCGCGTCGTCGTCGATGAGAGTGTGGTAGTTCTCGACGACGGTCTGGTCGACGACGTCGTGGTCGTGCGTGTAGACGTGGACGCCGTCGCTGACGCTCGCGCGGTCGCCGATGGTGAGCTCGCCGCGGTCGTCGAGGTGGACGTCGTCGTGGACGACGACGTTGTCTCCCATCTCGATGTTGTGGCCGTACGTCATCGAGATGCCCTTGAACAGGCGCACGCCGTCGCCGACGCTCTCGAAGAGGTGGCCGGCGAGCATCCGGCGGAAGCGCAGCGCGAACTCCACGTTGTCCGCCAGCGGCGTGTTGTCGAACTGCCGCCACAGCCACTGCAGGGGCTTCGAGCGCGCGAACGCGTCCTCGTCCTTCTCGGCGTAGTACTCGGACTCAAGCGTGGCGCTGCGCGGGTCGAAGTTCGCCAGCCGCGCGGCCTCCGTCGGCGAGACGTGCTCGTCGTTCTGCCAGCTCTCGTAGGCGTCGCGGGCGCCGTGGAGGTCCACGAGCGTCTCCGTGACGGCGTCCGCGAGTTCGTCGGGCCCGCTCGCGGTCGCGAGTCGGTCGTCCACCTCCGAGACGAACCCGCGGAGGGTCGCCTCCGCGTCGTCCGGGAGGGAGACGTGGCGCTTGGTCATACCCCTACCTCGGCTGCGGGCACTGATATTGGTTTCCGTCCCGACGGCAACCCCCGGAATCGTCGCGGTATCCGCTCGCGAGCCGGTGTCGACGCCGACTCCGCCCGCTGACGACCCCACCGGAACCGCACCCGCTAAGTGGGCGTCTCCCCAACTGGCGCGTATGCAACATCGCGAACTCGGAAACTCCGGGGTCGAGGTCAGCGAAGTCGGGTTCGGCGCGTGGGTCGTCGGCACCGACTGGTGGGGCGACCGCGACGAGGACGACGCCCTCGAGATGGTCGAGTACGCGCTCGACCAGGGCATCACGTACTTCGACACGGGCGACGTCTACGGCCACGGCCGCAGTGAGGAGCTGCTCGGCGAGGCGTTGGCCGAGCACGGCGACGAGATGACCGTCGCGACGAAGGTCGGCTACGACTTCTACAACAACCCGCAGGCGGGCCACGGCGAGCTCCCGAAGGAGATGAGCGTCGACTATCTTCGGGAGGCCGTCGAGAAGTCCATGGACCGCCTCGGCGTCGACCATGTGGACGTGCTTCAGCTCCACAACCCGGACGTCGCCGAACTCACGCCCGACGTCGTCGAACTGCTGGACGAACTCCGCGAGGACGGCCGCGCGGACGCCATCGGCGTCGCGCTCGGCCCCTCGATTGGCTGGCTCGCGGAGGGCGAGAAGGCAATCGAGGAGGCGTTCGACTCCGTGCAGTACGTCGGGAACATCCTCGAACAGGACGTCCACAACCACTTCGTGGAGTACGTCCGCGAGCAGGACGCCGCCACGTCCCTCATTCCCCGCGTCCCGCACTCCTCGGGCCTCCTGAACGAGCAGGTCACCCCCGACACGGAACTCGGCGAGGGCGACCACCGCGGCTTCCGCCCCGACGAGTGGTACGAGACGGGCTGGGAGAAGGTCGACGCCCTCCGCTTCCTCGAACGGAACGGCGAGCGCACGATGGGCCAGGCCGCCATCCAGTGGCTCCTGAGCTTCGACGAGGTCGCGACCGTCACGCCGACGTTCCGCTCGAAGGCCGACATCGACGAGTGGGTCGCCGCGCCCGACACGCCCGCCATCAGCGACGAGGAGCGCGACCGCGTCGCGGACCTCTACGAGGACAACTTCGGCGTCGACCGCTTCGACGGCATGAGCCACGAGGACTACCGCACGAGCGTCGACGGCGAGGACCTCCAGGAAGCCGGGCTCATCGGCTCCGCTGACTGAGACCGTAGCTAATAGCGGAGCATACGCCGAGCGAAGCGAGGGTTTCGCCGCGCGAACGAAGTGAGCGCGGTCTTTTTATGTGACTTTTTGGAGGAGCGGTGCGCCCGGAGCCCGCCACCCCTGCGCA
>CAXREU010000101.1:0-11715 GCA_964229715.1 Halobacterium sp. | reverse complement strand
GCGGCGGCGCCCCCCCCCCCCCGCAACCGCGTGACACGACCGCGAGCCAGCGATAACAACGTTTTCAAGCGCACCGGCCGCAGTGAGCGTATGGACCGCGGTGTGGCGTGTTGGGTGGCCGGGTTGCTCGTCGTCGCAGCGGTCGCCGCGCCAGCGGCGGGTGCAGGTGCGCCGGACGGCCCGTTCGGCGTGACACAGGAAGAGTTCGACCCGGACGACGTGACGCTGTCCGCGGCGCTCGAGGACGACGGGAGCGCCGCGTGGTCGTTCAACTACCGGATGGAGCTGTCGACGGAGAACGAGACGCAGGCGTTCGAGGAGTTACAGGCGGACGTCGAGGCGAACCGCTCAGCGTACGTTGACCGGTTCCGGTCGCGCATCGCGTCGACGGTGGCCGCCGCGGAGAACGCGACCGGTCGCAACATGAGCGTGGAGAATGTCTCCGTGCGGGCGTTCCAGCAACCCGGCGGGGAGTTCGCCGACTCCTACGGGTTCGTGGTGTACACCTTCGAGTGGAGCGGCTTCGCCGCGACCGACGGCGTGCGCATCGTCGCCGGGGACGCTCTGGAGGGGTTCTACCTGAACGAGGAGACGTCGCTGCAGTTCTCGTGGCCGGACGGTTACGCGGTCGCAGACACCGACCCCGAACCCAGCGAGTCCGAGACCGGGTCGGTACGGTGGAGCGGTCCCGAGGAGTTCGGGACCGACCAGCCGCGACTCGTCCTCGAACCGGCCGAGGCCCCCGGGACATCGGACGGGCCCGCGGAGACGACCGCGGCGCCCGGCGGCGAGAGCGGCGTCGTGTTGCCCGCGCTCGTCGGCGCGCTCGTGGCGATACTCGTCGTCGGCGCCGCTGGCTGGCTCTACGTGCGTCGCGAAGGTGGCGCCGACGGAGCCACGGGCACTACCGACACCGGCGACGCGGGCGGTGCCGGTGGAGCAGTCACCGATGACGAAGAATCCGCCGAGGGAGCGGGCGCGACTGCGGGCGCGGCGACCGAGGCCGAACCGCCCGAGGAGCTGTTGAGCAACGAGGAGCGCGTCGAGCGGTTCCTCCGCGAGCAGGGCGGGCGCGCGAAACAGCAGGACGTCGTGGAGGCGATGGGCTGGACGGAGGCCAAGACCAGCCAGGTCGTCAAGGACATGCGCGAGAGCGACGACCTGGAGTCGTTCCGTATCGGCCGCGAGAACGTCCTGAAGCTCCCGGACGCGGACGTCAGCGAGGAGTAACCGGGCGGAGCGCGGGCGCACTGTCGGCGCGTCACACCGCGAACGTCTACCACGGCGGCCGCGATGCGGCATCTCCTTATGTACTGCGCAAATACTGCCGAGACATGACAGAGAGCGGCCCACTGGACAACATGCTCGCGCAGATGGAGCAGGCCCGCGAGTACGTGGACATCGACGACGGCATCTTCGAGCGACTGAAGTACCCCGAGCGGACGCTGTCGGTGAGTCTCCCCGTGGAGATGGACGACGGTTCCGTGGAAGTGTTCGAGGCCTACCGCTGCCAGTTCGACGGCGCGCGCGGCCCGTTCAAGGGCGGCATCCGCTACCACCCGAACGTCTCCGAGGAGGAGGTCTCCGCGCTCGCGGGGTGGATGACGTGGAAGACCGCGCTCGTGGACCTGCCGTTCGGCGGCGCGAAGGGCGGCATCATCTGCAACCCCAAGGAGCTCTCGCAGTCCGAAATCGAGCAGCTCACCCGCCGCTACACGGAGGGCATCCGACGCATCATCGGCCCGGACACGGACATCCCGGCGCCGGACGTGAACACGAACCCGCGCACGATGGCGTGGATTATGGACACGTACTCCGTCTACCAGGGCTACGCCGTCCCCGAGGTCGTGACGGGGAAGCCACCGGAAGTCGGCGGAACTGCGGGCCGCGTGGAGGCGACCGGCCGCGGCGTCACCATCGTCACTGAGGAGACCTTCGAGTACCTCGGCACGGACGTCGCGGACGCCGACATCGCCATCCAGGGGGTCGGGAACGTCGGCAGCGTGACCGCCCAGCTGCTCGCCGAGCGCGACGCGAACGTCGTCGCAGTCTCGGACGTCACGGGCGCCATCTACGACCCGGACGGCCTCGACGTCGAGGCCGTCGGCGCGCACGTCGCCAACGACGGCCGCCTCGAAGACTACGACGCCCACGAGCACATCAGCAACGACGACCTCCTCACGATGGACGTGGACGCGCTCATCCCCGCGGCCATCGAGGACGTCATCACGGTCGACGTCGCCGAACGCCTGGAAGCGGACGTGGTCGTGGAGGCCGCGAACGGGCCGACGACGTTCGACGCCGCGAACGTCCTCAAAGAGCGCGACGTCCCTGTCGTGCCGGACATTCTCGCGAACGCGGGCGGCGTCATCGTTTCGTATCTGGAGTGGGTGCAGAACAGCCAGCAGTACTCCTGGGAACTCGAGGAGGTCAACCGCGACCTCGAAGCGCGGCTGACGACGGCGTTCGACGAGATGCTCGCCGCCTACGAGCAGAAGGACATCCCGGACCTGCGGACCGCCGCGTACACTATCGCGCTCGAACGCACCGCGGACGCCCACGAGTACCGCGGCCTGTTCCCGTGACGGGCGCGGTTTGACGTAGTCGGCGGCCGCTCCGGACGGACCTGTCGTTCTCCAGAACTGTCGGCTAGTAGTGAAGTGTCCCCGGACACACGTTCTACCGGACAGGGGACCGTGCATGGCTGACGAACCGACCGCGTTCGCGGAACTCGAATTCGCAGTCGACGACGCGTCCTACCCAGCCGTGCGGCTGTCGCGGACGCTGGACTGCCGGCTGGAGCTGCTGGACTCGCTGTGGACCGCCGATGGGTTCGTGGCGTTCGTGCGGCTGGTGGACGACGCCGCGAACGAGTTGGCCGAGCGAATGGCTTCCGCCTCCCTCGACGGCGATATCGACGCGCTGCAGACCGTCGGCGACGAGGTCGTCGCGGCGTTCTCCCCGGACGAATCCGTCGCGGAGACGCTGACGCGCCTCGGCGTGCTGACGCAGACGGCGACCATCAGCGACGGCGTTGCCCGCATCACGGCCGTCGTGCCCGCCGACGCGGACCTCCAGCACGTTGTCGAGCGCGTACAGGACGCCCACCCGTCGGCCGCGTTCGTGGGCAAGCGCAGTTGCGACATCGTCGCACCGTTCGTCACGGAGACCGGCGTGCGGTCGCTGGTCGCCGACGCGCTCACCGACCGCCAGTGGGAGGCGGCGTACCTCGCCTACGAACGGGGCTACTTCGACCAGCCGCGGCGCACCTCGCAGGCGGAACTCGCGACCGCGATGGGTATCTCCCAGAAGACGTTCAGCCAACACCTCCACGCGGCCATCTGGAAGGTCTTCGACGTCGTCTTCGAGAGGTAGCTTCGGCGGTGGAATTCGACTGGGAGGCCTTATCACGGCCGGTCGTATCACGTTCGTCGGTGCCACGATTCACACCACTGTATCGAGGTAGGCCACCTTTCCTGTCGGCGCTCCGAGGTACCGTATGTTCGGGACACGGGTGGACGATGCCTGAGCGGGGAGCAAGCGGCGCGGCCGACGACTCACGGAGCGACGCGATTACGGTCCTCGTCGTCGAGGACGAGGAAGCGCTCGCCAGCCTCTACGACGCGTGGCTGAGCGACGACTACGATGTCCGCGTCGCGCACACGGGACAGGACGCCCTCGACCTGCTGGACGAGACGGTCGACGTCGTGCTGCTCGACCGGCGGCTCCCCGGGCTCGCGGGGCGCGAGGTGTTGACCGCGATTCGCGAGCAGTACGACGACTGCCAGGTCGCGATGGTGACCGCGGTCGAACCGGGGGTCGACATCCTCGAGATGGGGTTCGACGACTACGTCACGAAGCCCGCGTCCCGGGCCGACATCCGGAGCACGGTGGCGTCGCTCGTCGACCGCAAGCAGTACGACGCCTACGTGCAGCGATACTTCCGGCTGCTCTCGAAGCGCGCCGTCCTGGAGCGCGAGCTCGGCGACCTCTCCCAGCGCCCCCAGTACGACGAACTCCGCGCGGACATCGAAACCGTCGAGGCTGACCTCGGCAACATCGTCGACGGGTTCGGGCCGACGGACTTCGACGCGCAGTTCCACTCGTTCTCGTCGCCGGACGGCGCCGCGGACGACTGATTCGGCGACCGACTCAGGTGTGGCGCGTGTACTGTGCGAGCAGGAAGGTGACGAGCACGAGCACGCCGAACCCGCCGATGGCGAACCACAGCCCCGCGACCTGTGGCGCTTCCGCAATCTGGGGCGCGAGTAGCCAGACGACCGTGGCGGCGGCCACGAGCAGGAGCGTGTACACGTACGCTCGCACGACGTCGTAGGCGACGCGCACGCGGTCCATGTTCGGAAACTACTGTTGTAGAACTTATGTGTTCGGGTGGGCCGGGAACGCGAGACTCCGTCGGGGACGCCGTCAGCATCGGCGTGAAAACTCGAAGCACTTTAACGCCAGCGCGGTGACGGGAGTACTATGACCGACGTAGACGTGGCCATCGTGGGCGGCGGGCCGGCGGGGTCGGCAGCCGCGTACGCGGCCGCCGACCGGGGTGCGGACGCCGTCGTCTACGAGAAGGGCGTACCGCGGGCCGACCGCGACCGCCTCGGCCCGGACTCGACGGACGCCGCGGGCTTCCTGGACTACTGGCTGGAGGTCGCGGACCTCGACTTCGCGGACATCCCCGACGACGTCGTCGAGCAGGAGCTCGCGGACGCGGCGTTCATCGGGCCCGACGAGGAGGTCGTCGTAGACCGCACGGGCATCGACGCCGACTACGACGGCTTCGGGTTCACGTTCCACCGCGCGAAGTTCGACGACTGGCTACGCGACCGCGCCGAAGCCGCCGGCGCCGACTACGTCGCCGGCACGAGCGTCAAGGGCGTCGACTCGGACCGCTCTGGGGGCCACGAGCACACGCTGACGCTCGGCGACGGCGAGGAGGTCACTGCGGAGTACCTCGTGCTCGCGGACGGCCCGCAGCGCCAGGTGACGATGCGCGTCCTCGACCCGCTGCTCCCCGACGGCAAGCGCGCCAGCGACCTGCTCAGCCCGCCCTCCGCCAACCACATCGCCTACCAGGAGTACCGCCAGTTCCCCGAGGAGCTGTTCGACGCGGACACGCTGAAGTTCTGGTGGGGCTGGATGCCCGGCGAGACCGCCTACCCGTGGGTGTTCCCGAACCGCGACGGCGTCGCGCGCGTCGGCCTCACGATGCCCATCGGCCTCGACATCGACGACTTCGACGCCAGCGAGTGGCGCCTCCTCCGGGAGGACGACGAGCGCATCCCCTCGGGGAAAGTGTACCTCCGGCGCCTCATCGAGGAACTGTACGGCGACGAGTACGACGTCGACGAGGACTTCCCGCTCGTGGACGGTCACGGGAAGTCCAACAGCACGGAGACGTACGCCATCTCCTCGACGCGCCCCATCGAGTCCCCGACCGAGGCCGGCATCGCGGTCGTCGGCGGCGCGATGGGCGCGACGTCGTCGTTCCACGAGGGCGGCGACCACGTCGCCCACCGCACCGGGAAGCTCGCGGGCCGCCTCGCCGCGGAGGGCAACCTCGAGGAGTACAACGCCGCGTGGCACGACGCCATCGGCGACGAGATTCGGCGGAACGTCGCGATGGCCGACGTCGTCGGGGAGTTCGGGCCAGCCGACTGGGACAAGACCATCCGCATCACCCGGAAGATGCTGGAATCCAGCGACAGCGGGAAGATAATCTCGAAGTCGAACGCGCGCTCGGCCGCGGGCGGTATCCGGCTGTACACGCGCTACAAGCGCGCGAAGTTCCGCTACCGGAAGCGCAAGTACGCCCAGATTCGGGAGAGCGACTATTCGCTGTAACCCCGTGACTGCGGAGCCCAGCGTCGGAACGTTCAAGCGGGCGTCGCTGCCTACTCCGAATCAGTGAGCCAGCGCGAGGACTTCGTCGCCGGCGTGCGGGATTCGCTGCCGACGCTCCCGGCCAACATCCCGTTCGGATTCGTCGTCGGGGCCGCGGCCGTGCAGGCCGGGTTCTCCGGCGTCCAGATTGTCGCGATGTCCGCGACGGTGTTCGGCGGCGCGTCGCAGCTCGCGGCCATCGACCTCTTGGCCAGCAACGCGCCGCTGGCCGTCGTCGCGCTTACGGCGGTCGTCGTGAACCTCCGCTACACGATGTACAGCGCAGCTATCGCACCGCACTTCCGCAAGCTGTCCGAGCGCTGGCGGCTCGTCTGCGCGCAGTTCCTCCTGGACACGACGTTCGCCATCGCCGTCACCGAGTTCGAGCGCGACGAGGACACTGACCGGCTGGCGTATTACCTCGGCATCGCCGCGGCCGTCTACGTGACGTACGTCGCCGGGACGGTCGCGGGCGTGGTGTTCGGCGACCGCATGCCCGACGGCCTCCAGTTGGACTTCGCGGTGCCGCTGCTGTTTCTGGCGTTGCTCGTCCCGTCGATTAGCGACGAACCGACCGCCGTCGCGGCCACGGTCGGCGGGTTCGTCGCCGTCGTGGCGGTCGGCGCGCCGATGAACCTCGGCATCATCGTCGCCGGCCTCTCCGGTGTCATCGCCGCCGTGCTCGTGAGCGAGACGGGGGTGGGACAGTGAGCCTCTGGCTGGTCGTCCTCGCGGCCGCCGCCGGCACGTACGCCCTCCGAGTGTCGTTCATCGCGCTGTTCGGCCGGCTTGACGACGTGCCGCCGCGCGTCGAGCGCGTGCTCTCGTACGTGCCGCCGGCAGTACTCGCGGCCCTCGTCCTTCCGGAACTCGTGTTCAGCGACGGCGCGCTCGCCGTCTCGCTCGGCAACGACCGCCTTCTCGCGGGTGCGATAGCGGCCGTCGTCGCGTGGCGGACCGAGGACATGCTCGCGACTGTCGCCGTCGGGATGGCGGTCCTGTACGCGCTCTCGCTGGTACCGTAACTGCTTCCCCGGGCGAGGACGAATCCCGGGTATGCTCTCGGAAGGCGAACCCGCACCCGACTTCGAGTTGCCGAATCAGGACGGCGAGCCGGTCGCGCTGTCGGACTACGACGGCCAGTACGTCGTCGTCTACTTCTACCCGCGCGCCGATACCCCGGGCTGCACCACGGAAGCGTGCAGTTTCCGCGACAACTGGGAGGAGTACGAGCAGCGCGACGTCCCCGTGCTCGGCATCAGCGACGACCCCGTCGAGGACCTCGCGGACTTCGCACAGAAGTACGACCTCCCCTTCGACCTGTTGAGCGACGAGGACGGGTCGGTGTCCAGCGCTTACGACTCCTACGGCGAGAAGAACGTCTTCGGCAACGAGGTCGAGGGCGTCTTCCGGAACACGGACGTCGTCGGGCCGGACGGGGACGTCGTCGCGGCGTTCGAGGGCGTCGACCCCGAGGAGCACGCCGACGAAGTGCTCGACGTCATCGGCTAACCCCAGTCGCCGCCGACGCGGTCGACGCCTTGCATCTGGGCGCCGCTGTGCTCGGTGAACACGACCTTCAGATTCTCGTCGGGGACGCCGAAGCGCTCGGCGGCCTCGTCCATCACGGCGGTCGCGAACTCGCGTTTCGTCTCGCGGTCGCGGCCCGCGCGCACGTCCGCCGAGCAGAACACCTGCCGGCCAGCGACAGCGCGCCCGAGCGAGAGATGGCCGTCGTCCCGAACGACGACCGCGACGTACGACCGGTCGGCGTCCATCGTCTCGACGTACAGGTCGGTGACGGCGTCGGTGAACGCGTCGGCCCCGGCGTCGGCTACCGGGAAGTCGGTGTCGAACTGGAGCAGTGGCATACCACCAGCCACGCCCGCCGGCTACGAGTTCCTGTTGGTGCTCGCGCCACAAGGCACTTTTATTCCCCGGCGCTTCTGACGAACGCAACGATGAACGCCAACCGCCTTGTGGCCGTTCTGGTCGCACTGACGGTCGTCGCCGGCGCCACCGCCGTCGTCGCCAGCGCCGCGACCGACGGCTCGCTCGTCCCCGACCCGAGTGGCCCCGGTGAAACCTCCACGCACTTCGTGACCGCGACCGCCGGCGCCGACACCGCCGGCTCGTGGAACGGCTTCGAAGTCGACTACGCCGAATCCGGCGCGGACGCCAGCAACGTCGACCAGAGCGACGTCGCAAAAATCGGTATCGACCGCGGCGACGACGCCTCCGGCGACACCATCGACGTGAACGTCTCCGACGATGTCGACAGCGTCGGCGCGTCCAGCAACGGCGAAATCCTGACCATCGGCCTCGGCGGCAGCTACGACGTCGACGAGGGCGACGAACTGGTCGTCGTCTACGAGGACGTCCAGCACCCCGAGGCGGCCGGCAGCTACGTGACGCCCCTAGACATCAATCCGCAGTCCAGCGGCGGCGAGACGACCGCGACGCTGACGGTCGGCTCCGGCACCAGCGACGACACGCCGACGACCGCGGGCGACGAACAGACGACCGACGCCACGTCTGGCGGCGCGACGACCGGCGACAGCGACGGCACGACGGCCGCCAACACGACCGAGAACTCGAACGCCAACTCGCCCGGCTTCGGGCTTGCGGTCGCCGCGCTCGCGATTGCTGGCGCCGCCCTGCTCGCGTCCCGCGACTAGCGTACTCCCTCTATCTTTTCACGCTGACCGAGACGCCCTCGCCGAGCGGCACGAACGCCGTCTCGAAGTCGGGGTCGTCGCGGACGTGTTCGACGTAGTTCGCGATTGCCGCCGTGTGGTCGTCGACTGGCTCCGCGCCATCGAGCGCGGCCGTGACGTTCTCGGGTTCGACTGGCCCCGCCATCACGTTGTCCGCGACGACGACGCCGCCGTCCGAGAGTTTCTCGCGGGCGTCCTCGAACGCGTCGACGTACTGTGGTTTGTCGTGGTCCAGCAGCACGACATCGAAGGGGCCGTCGTAGCGCTCGAACGTCGCCATCGCGTCGCCGGCCTCGAAGTGGGCGGCCGCGCCGTCCTGCCGGCCGAGGAACTCGCGGGCGGTCGCGAGGTTCGACTCGTCGTAGTCCGTGAGCACGATGTCGCCGTCCGCGGGGAGCGCGGTGCGGAACCACGCCGCCGAGTAGCCGAAGCCCGACCCGAACTCGAAGACGCGCTCGGCGGCCGCGAGCGTCGCCGCCACGCGGAAGAACTGGCCGACGTCCGGCCCGACGATTGGGAACTCCTGTTCGCGGCCGTACGCGGTCATCTCCTGGAGCAACGCGGACGGTTCGGGGTTCGCGGCGTCGAGGAAGGCGTCGATGGTGTCGCTCAACACGCTGTTCATGGGTGCGCCGTCGTGAGCGCGGCCCATAGCCGTACCGGACTCAGCGGTTCCGGCTGACGGGGAACTTCACGCGCTCGGGGTGTTCGTTGAACGCTTCGAGCACGCGCTCGTAGAGGTCGTTGCGGACGCGCTGGGCGCGCTTCGGGCTGACGAGGTAGCGCACGCGGAGTTCGACCCAGGACTCTCCTTGTTTGACGTTCACGCTCGGGCGGTCCTGGACTTCCAGTTCGACCGGTGTCTCCGCGAGCTGGCGGCGGAAGCGTTCGACCTCGCGGGCCATCGTCTCGCCGAGGTACTCCTCGGTGGTTTCCTGAAGGAGCGACGTCGCGAACTCGAGGTCCGTCTCGTAGGCGACCTGGACGGGGAGTTCGTTCCAGACGTACGGGAACTCCTCGCGGCTGAAGTTCACGACGTGGCTGGTCAACACGACGCTGTTGGGCACCGTGATGTGGCGCCCGGAGGGCTGGTTCGTCGTGACGAGTTCGCCGTTGACCTCCCACAGCGTCGTCACGAGATAGTCGACGTCGATGACATCGCCCTTCGAGTCGTCGATGCGCACGCGGTCCCCGACCTGGTAGGGCTGCTTGGTCATCACGTACACCCACCCGAGCAGGCTCAACAGCGGCTGCTGGAGCGCCAGCGACACCGCGACGCCCGCCACCCCGAGCGAGACGAGCGCAGGTACCCAGCGGTCCGTCGCGACGCCGAGCACCGCGATAGCGGCGACGACGAGGAACGCGAGCCGGAGCACGGACTGCGCGCGGTGGCGGCGGCGCTTGTCCATCGTCGAGGACAGCGCCAGCGACACCGTGACGTGGTAGGCGGCGCCGACGGCGAACGCCGTCCCGAACACGGCGAACACGCGCTCGACGACGATCGTGACTGGGTATCCCAGCACAGTCGCGGGGCCGACGAGTTCCGGCGTCGCTGCCGAGAGTACGCCACACGCCAGCGCCGCGAGAACGAGAGCTGTCGCGCGTCGAGTCACGCCGGACGGACGGCCCGACCGCTCAAAGAACTACCGTCCACTACGCGTCGGTCCACTTGATGGAGCAACCGCGGGAGGGGCGCCACTCCGTTTCGACGGGCTCGCCAGCGAGGATGCTGTCGATGGCGTCGCGGACGTCGCCGCCCGGCCGCGTGGGCTCGTCGCTGGGATTGAGCGCGTCGTCGAGGCGGCCGTGGTAGGCGAGTTCGAAGCCGTCGTCCGCGTTCCGCAGGAGGAACGGGTCCGGGGTGCAGACCGCGCCGTACGCGCGAGCCACCTCCTGTGATTCGTCGCGGAGGTAGGCGTCGTACTGGATGGTGCCCTCGTCCACTAACTCCTGCATGCGCTCGAAGGAGTCGTCGGGGTACTCCTCGACGTCGTTTGGGTTGACGCCGACGACCGCGGCGTCGTCGTAGTCCGCCGCGATGTCGTTGAGCACGTCGAATTTCGCCTTCGCGTACGGGCAGTGGTTGCACGTGAACACCAGCAGGACCGCGTCGTAGTTGGCGAAGTCCTTGAGGCCGTACGTCTCCCCGTCCGTTCCCTCCAACTGGAAGTCGGGCGCGGGGTCGCCGGCGTTCAGGTCCGTCTCGGATTCCATCTCGACCATACTCCAAAGTACGGCCGCGAGCGGCAAAGTAGGTCGGGTTGCGGCACGGACTCAGGCCGGCACGTAGCCGTCCGCGGTCGCTTCGAGCAGGCCCTCGCGCACGAGGTGGTCGAGGTGGGCGTACGCCTCGCCGGGGCCGTGCAGGACGTGGATACCGGCCAGCGAGCCGAACAGTTCGGCGCTGACCTCCCACGCCGTCGCGGGCGCGAGGTCGGCGACGTCCTTCTCGACGCGCGCGGTGCGCTCCTCGTGGTGGCCGGCGATGTCGCGGGCGCGTTCGGCGGGCGCGATTATCGGGCCGCGGTGCCCGGGCCACGCGCGGTCCAGATTGAGTCCTTCGACGTGCGCCAGGCTGTCGATGTACTGGGCGAGCGGCCGGTCGACGCGGACGGCCGCGCCGCCGACGTTCGGCGTGTACTTCGGGAGCACGGCGTCCCCGACGAATGCCTCGCGGCGGCCGTCGCGTTCGACGACGTACGCGACGAGGCCAGCGGCGTGCCCGGGGAGGTGAACGACCTCGGCCCCGAACGGTCCGAGTCCCACAACATCGCCGTCCGAGACTTCCGTTACGTCCACCGGCTCGCCGCGGAGGCCGCGGTGCTCGGCGTTGAACGCGAGCAGCCCCTCGCGTTCCTCGTCGGGGAGCCCCCAGTCGTGGAGCGCGGCTTCCTGCGCGTCGTGGAGGTCGTCGCGGGCGCCCCCGCGCGGCGCGACGAGGTCCGCGTCGGCCTCGTGGACGAAGACGGTCGCGTCGCTCTCGTTCTGGATGGCGCCCGCGAGCCCCGCGTGGTCGTGGTGCCAGTACGTGAGCAGCACGTGGTCCACGTCCGCGAACGCGACGCCGCGCGCGTCGAGCGCGGCTCGCAGTTCGGCTTCC
>CAXREU010000100.1:0-5302 GCA_964229715.1 Halobacterium sp. | reverse complement strand
TGTCGCTTCTCGTTCAACAAACCCTAAGTCGATCTGGTCTAAACAACCGTTGAGGCGGTCGTTTTCGGGCATAGACACTCAGAAAACGCTCCGCCTCACCTTTCAATCCTTATCTGAACACCGCCGTGTGTGCCAACCCGCGGGAGGGCCCGCGAGATTTATAGTGGGACGCCGACGGCGGTGGAACATGGAACGCGCTATCGCCGTCGTCGAAGCCTCCGACTCCGCGAAAGCCCTCGTCGAAGAAGCCGGGGAACTCGCCGCGGGCGTCAACGCGGAACTCCTGCTGGTCCACGTGACGACCGACGCCGAGTACGCCGAGCGACGCGAGTCGATGATGAGCGTCCCGAGCCTCGACGTGAACTACACCGTCGACGAGGCGCGCGACGGCGCCGCGAAGTTCGCGAACGACGTCGGCCGCGACGTCCTCGCCGACGTGGACGTCGACTACGAGCCGGTCGGGCGGCTCGGCGAGAGGGGCGACGAGATTCTGTCCCTCGCCGACGAACGCGACGCGGACCACGTCTTCCTCGCGGGCCGCAAGCGCTCCCCCGCCGGGAAGGCCATCTTCGGGGACGTCACCCAGCGTATCATCCTCGAGTTCGACGGCGCGGTCACCGTAGTCACGACGTGAGCGGGGTCCCGTCCGACGATACTGTTATGTGGTAGCACGACCCACGGCCGGGCATGCACGAGGCAGCACCGGGCCGACCAGCGTGGAGCCGTCCCGCGGACGTCGCCATCCTGACGTTCCTCGCGGGCCGCAGCGCCGAGTACCCCGCCATCGTCGCGAACCGCATCGGGATGCACACGCCGTACGTCGAGACCCGCTTCGAGGCGCTCGCCGAACGCGACCTCGTCGAGCCCGTCTCCGGGGAGGTCGTCTACCGCATCACCGGGCGCGGGGAGCGCGCGCTCGACGCCGGCGTCTTGCCAGAGTGAACGGCCATATACGTCCCCGCGTCGAACGCTGCAGTATGAACCACGAGTCCTATCTCCGGGCCGTGGACCTCCCGGAGTACACCGACCACGCGATGAACGCCGCCGAACGCGGCGCCGCCCTCGTCGCCCGTCCGCCACACGCGACCGTCGACGCCGACACCGTCGAGGACTGCTACGTCTACCCCGTGCCTGAACTCGGGCCGGACGGTTCCTGTGGCGTGGGCCTCGCGGACGGATCGTACAACCTCGCGCCCATCTGCGGGCGGGAGTACGTGCCCGAGCGCCTCCGCGACCACCCCAACACCGCGCGCCTGGTCGCGCTCAACGAGACGGTGCGTCGCCTCGCCGAGGAGATCAACCCCGACTGGCTCGGCGTCTACCGCCGCGCCACCAACCCCGACGGCGATGAAGTGCTCGTCAAGGAGGCGTACGTCGGCGAGCACTCCCGCGCGGAGTTCCCGCTCACCGAAGCGTTCGCCGAACGCTCGAACAACGCCACGGTCGGGCGCACCGGCGAAGCCGTGCTCGTCGAGGACGTCGCCGACTACGACGGCCCCTACTACGAGTGCGACGACAGCGTCCGGAGCGAGTTCTGCTGCCCCATCCTCGCGGGCGACGACGTCGTCGGTATCGTCGACGCCGAAGCCCACGAGCCGGAGTTTTTCACACCGGACCGCGTGCTCGCCATCGCCGGCGCGTGCGCCGCGCTCGCCGACTCGGACCTCCTCACGCCGCCGCGCGTCGAGGCCTGAAACGGTCGTTTATCCGGGTATTCCCCGAGACACCGTGGCCACCGAACTTAATACGATACCGGACCTCGCTGCAATCAGAACCCTGGACGACCTCACCGGCTTCCAGCGCGACCTCCTCGTCGTGACGGCGGGCCTCGAGGACCCCAACGGGCTGGACATCAAGGACGAACTCGAACAGTACTACGAGTCGGACATCAACCACGGGCGCCTCTACCCGAACCTCGACACGCTCGTCGAGAAGGGCCTCATCGAGAAGGGGCAACGCGACGAGCGCACCAACGAGTACGGGGTCACCCAGCGAGGGGACCGCGAACTCCGCGCGCGCCGCAAGTGGGAGAATCGCTACGTCCGGGACGCCGTCGAGGAGCTCGACGACGACCACCTCCTGTTGGCCAACTGAATGGAGCTCGCTGACGCCGTCGGCGCCGAGGGAGTCGTCTGCGCGGTCGGCGCGGGTGGGAAGAAGTCGCTGTTGTACGCGCTCGCCGAGCGCGTCGACCGCGCGGTCGTCACCGCGACGGTCCGCATCCCGATTTTCGACGAACACGTCGCCCGGGTCGTCGTCACGGACGACCCGGCCGCCGCCGTCCACGAGGCGACCGAGTGGCCGCTCGGCGTGGTGCCCGTGCGCGAGCGCGAGGACCGCTACCGCGGCTACGACCCCGAGCGAATCGCGAGCATCGCCGACGCCGGTGCGAACGCCGTCCTCGTGAAAGCCGCCGGCGCGCGCACCCGCCGGCTGAAAGCCCCGGGCGAGCACGAGCCACAGATTCCGGACTGCGCGGACGTCGTCGTGCCGATTGCGAGCGTGCGCGCGGTCGGCGAACCGCTCTCGGAGGCCGTCGCCCACCGCCCCGAGCGCGTCGCCGACCTCACGGACCTCGCGGTCGGCGACGAGATTCGTCCCGAAGACGTCGCACGCGTGCTCGCCCACCCCGAAGGCGGGATGAGAGACGTTCCCGAGGGTGCGACCGTGCTTCCGCTCGTGAACATGGCCGACGACGCTACGCTCGTCCAGACCGCCACCGAAATCGCCGAGGGCGTCCACGACCGCGTGGACGTGCCCCGCGTCGTCGTCACGTCGCTGAAAGCCGACGACCCGGTGAAGACCGTCGTCTAGTGGTCCTCCGTCCGTTCTCGTCGCTCGTCTTCCGGGATGGTCTTACGGGCTAACGGTACGAATCCTGCACAATTATTTATGTGGCTGTCGGCCGTGTTGGTCGTATGGAGGGCGAAGCGCTCGACCAGCAGGCGGACTTCCGGTCGCTGGTCGACCACCTCGACGGCGTCGCGGTCTGGGTCGCGTCCGAACGAGGCGAGTTCGACTACATCAGCGACGGCTTCGAGGACGTGTGGGGAATCCCGCCCGAGGAAATCGAGAACGACCCCGAGCGCCTCGTCGAGACGATTCACCCCGACGACCGCGAGCACGTCCGCTCGAATCTCGAACAGTCCGACCCCGACGCAATCGAGGACACCTATCAGGGACGAATCGTTCGTCCGGACGGGTCGATTCGGTGGCTGCAGAACCGCCAGATTCCGATTCGGGACGACGACGGCAACGTCGTCCGGGTGGTCGGCATCTCGACGGACATCACCGAGCAGAAGCGCCGGGAGACCGAACTGGACGCGCTCAACCGGATTCTACGCCACGACATCCGCAACGACGTGAACGTCGTCGCCGGGTGGGCGGAACTACTCGAACCCCACGTCGCCGAGGAGGGCCGCCCGTACCTCCGGCGAATCGCCGACGCCGCCGAGCACGTCCTCGAACTCACGGAAATCGCCGGTGAGTACGCGAAGACGGTGACCGACGACCAGGACCTCGAAACGAAGCCGGTTTCGCTGCGCGAGACGCTCCAGCGCGAGCTCGACGTCCGCCGCGAGTCCTACCCCGACGCCGAGTTCGTCGTCGACGGGGAGATACCAGACGTGGACGTGACGGCCAACGAGATGCTGGGGTCCGTGTTCCGGAACCTCCTCAACAACGCCGTCCAGCACAACGACACCGACGACCCCGCCGTCGAGATACGCTGCGAGACGGCTCCCGACGCCGTCCACGTCCACGTCGCGGACAACGGCCCGGGTATCCCGGACCACCAGAAGCAGGTAATCTTCGAGCAGGGCGAGAAGGGGCTCGGGAGTGCTGGCACAGGGATGGGACTACACCTCGTCCAGACGCTAGTCGAACAGTACGACGGCGCCGTCCAGGTCGCGGACAACGACCCGACTGGCAGCGTCTTCTCGGTCACGCTCCCGCGAGCGACGTAATCCGGACTCGCGGGGATTACTGGGGAGCGAATCGCTCGGCCGCGTCTTCGACGGCCTCGCGGGTGTTGAGGTTCTGGAAGGATTCGAGGTCGCCAGCGGCAGCCACGTCGCGCTCCGGGACCGCGACCCAGTCCAGCGATTCGAGGGGCGCGAGAATCTTGCGGTCGCCGCGGGCGAGGGCGTCCGCGCAGGCTGCGGCCATCGCGTCGGCGCGGTAGACTGCTTGCGTCGTCTGGTACCAGCCGTCGTCCATCTCGGGGACGGCCGCGTCGTGGCCGGCGGCGCGGTCGAAGAGGAGGTCGACGACGGCGGGGTCGACGAACGGCATGTCGCAGGCGACGACGAGCGCGTACTCGCCGCTGGCTTCCCGAAGGCCCGCGGCGATACCCGCCATCGGGCCTTCGTCGGGCTCAGGGTCCTCCGCAACGCGCACGGGGCTCGGGTAGCCGTCGAGGGCGTCGCGGTGGGGGCCGCGCTGGTCGTCCCGGCAGTTCACGACGAGTTCGTCGGTGACGTCGGCGAGGCGGTCGGCAACCCGACGGAGCATCGGCGTGCCGGCGAGGTCGGCCAGCGCCTTGTCGCCGTCGCCGTAGCGAGTCGAGCGGCCGCCCGCGAGCACGACTGCTGAGCGCACGAGGGGACGTCGGCGCGCCAGTCGTTTGAACGCTCCGGAGCGACAATGCTTAACCCCGCGCAACCGTTGCCTTCGGGCATGGTTGGGGACCACGTGTTGCGCGTGCGGCTCGGCGAGGGGACCGTGTCGCGCGAGGCGATTCCACCCGCGTGGCGACGGCGCTACGTCGGGGGGAAGGGCCTGGCCGCGCGCTACCTGCTCGCGGACACCGACGCGGGCGTCGACCCGCTCGGCCCCGAGAACCTGCTCGCGTTCGCGGTCGGCCCGCTGACCGGACGCGCGCCCGGCGAACCCCGGTTCGCGGTCGTGACGAAGTCCCCGCTCACGGACGCCTTCCTGGATTCGTACGCCGGCGGGGATTTCGCCGCGCGGCTCGCGGGCAGCCTCGACGACTGTCTGCTCGTGCTCGTCGAGGGCGAGCGCGACGAGCCGGGCGTGCTCGTCGTCGAGGACGGGACCGCGCACATCGAGGACGCACCCGAGCTCGCGGGCATGGACGCCGCCGAGACCGACGCCCAGTATCCGGACGCAGCGGTCGCGTGCGTCGGCCCCGCGGGCGAGCACGGCGTTCGGTTCGCGACGGTCGCGACGGACGGCGGCGACCACCACGCGGGCCGCGGCGGCGCGGGCACCGTGATGGGCGCGAAAGGCCTGAAAGCCGTCGTCGCGCGCGGCGACGCACCGGAGACGCCCCCGGAACTCG